>JAPUEP010000046.1:0-13495 GCA_027492515.1 Hyphomonadaceae bacterium | reverse complement strand
GTTTGGTGAAATGATTGGGGTTTGGGTAATTAGCGCTTATCAAAACCTTGGTGCACCCGAAAAATTCCGCCTTATAGAACTTGGTGCGGGGCGCGGAACATTATTGAAAGATGTAATGCGGGTTTTAAATTCGCAAAATATTGCCAAATGCGCACAGATTGAAATTGTCGAATCAAATCAAGAGCTTCGAAAGTTACAAAGATTCGCTTTGGATGGGTTTGACCTTATTTGGCATGATGAATTTGTAAATATTCCCAAAAGCGAAATTCCAATAATTTTAATTGCCAATGAATTTCTTGATTGTTTTCCAATTCGCCAATTCATAAAGCTTGAAACAGGATGGCATGACAGATTGATTGGTATTGGTGATAATGGCCTTGAATATGGTTTTGGGCCCAAACTTGTATCATTGCCTTTAAATGCCAAGATTGATGATAAAATCGGAACAATTGTCGAAAATGCAATTGGTTTGGAAAGTTTCTTTTCAAATCTTGGTGAAATTTTCGAAACTACAAATGGACATGCGCTTTTTATTGATTATGGACATTTTGGCGATGAAAATGGCGATAGTTTTCAGGCTTTATACAAACACCAAAAATCAAACCCTTTGGAGAATTTAGGACAAAGCGATTTAACCGCCCATGTAAATTTTGCCCAAGTTGAACAATATGCAATTGCAAATAATTTTGTGATTAATGGTCTTGATACACAGCGCGAATTATTAATCGCCCTTGGAATAGAGGCGCGGGCGCAAAATTTAATGCAACAAAACCCATCAAAAGCCAAAGAAATTTCAAACTCACTAAAAAGACTTATTGACCAAGAGGCAATGGGTGAATTATTTAAAGCAATAATCATTTCTAAAGAACCAAATATATGAGTGACCTTTTAATTGTTAATGCGCAAAATCTTGATGGCTTAAATGGTATCAAGCATGGTTTCTTTGGGCGCAAAGGTGGAACATCTTCTGGAATTTATTCATCATTAAATTGCGGCTTTAGTTCCAATGATAATCCAAAAAATGTAAAGCAAAACCGCCAAAAAATCTGTGATTTTTTTGGAATTGAATTGGGTAATTTACTTAATCCATATCAAATTCATTCAAATATTGCCCAATATATTGACGAACCATTCCGTAAAGATGGCCCACGCGTTGATGCATTCGTTACCGATAAAAAAGGAATTGCAATTGCAATCTTAACCGCCGATTGCGCGCCAATTTTATTTGCGGATGAAAAAAATGGAATTATTGGCGCAGCACATGCAGGTTGGCAGGGCGCTTTTAATGGCGTGATTGAAAATACAATTGATTTAATGGTTGAAAAAGGTGCTTCATTAGAAAATATCAAGGCCGCAATCGGCCCATGCATTGGCCAAGAATCCTACGAAGTTTCCCAAGAATATTATGATAGATTTATTGAGCAATCAAAAGACAATAAAAGATTTTTCAAAAATGGAATAGAGCCCAATAAATACCAATTTTCCCTAAAAGCATATTGCGCATCACGACTTAAAAAAGCGGGCGTAATTGATATTGATGTTTTGAAACATGATACTTGCGCACTTGAAAATGATTTCTTTTCAAATCGCCGCCGAAATAAGGCCGGTGAATCCGATTATGGGCGCAATATAAGTGTGATTATGTTGGAATAAATGCAAAATCACCCTTTACGCACAATATTGACCAATCTTTTCCATGAGCGCTCTTTACCAATATTAAAATCGCCGCTTATTTTGCGCTGTTGGTTGGTAATGGTTGATGATGATGAACGCGCCAAAGAATATGCAAACTTAAAAAAAATCGCGCCAGAGGCGCAAAAAGATAAAGATGGTGGCCTTTTCCAAATCAAGGGTGAGAAAAATGGCCTAATTTTTGAACGTCATGGTGAATTTTCAACTTATTCAATCTATCAATGTTTCGAATCTAATGAACAAGATAAAATAATTGACGCATTTGATGATTTAAATAATCATTGGATTGAAAATGCACCTGGTAAATTATTTCGCACCATAGAAATTGATGTTTTTAACCAAGATATTGCGCCCGAAATTTTCGATAAAACTATGAATTTGCAGCAGGCCGTTAGCTGTGAAGTTTTTCATAGTCGCGCCCGTATCTGGACAGATTTTCGCGCTACACATAAGGGCGCAGGCCGTGTGATTATTCAAGATAAAGGGCTTAAAAATGATGAATTATCGCGCCTTTTACAAAGTTTGATTGAAATTGGCAATTACCGCAAACTCGCGCTTTTGGGGTTTTTGCCAGCGCGTGAACAATTGGGCGCTATAAAAAAATACGAAATTGAAATTGGCAAAATTACCGAACAATTGATTGACGGCAAAACCTCTGAAATTGAAATTCAACGTGAACTTGCGCAAATTTCTGCGGAAATTGAAAAACGTATCCATGATACACGCTTTCGGTTTGGCGCAACCGAAGCCTATTATCGCATTACCAAAGATAGACTTGAAACCTTAAATGAAAGTTCAGTCACTGGTTTTTCCACAATGCGCGAATTTATTGAGCGCCGCCTTACACCCGCCATGCGAACAGTAGAGGCTGCCTCCAAAAGGCTTGACGATATTTCAGTTCGTATTGGCCGCGTGAATGATTTATTACGCACTAAAATTTCAACCACAATTGAAACTCAAAACCAAGAATTATTACAAACAATGAACGAACGCCAAAAAGTTCAAATGAAATTATCAGAACTTGTTGAAGGTTTATCGGTTTTTGCAATCTCTTATTATATCTGGAGTTTGGTTAAATATATTATCGAAAGTTTTGCAGGCGAACATATTGAACAAATCCATAAATTATATGGCTTTATCATAATAGGAATTTTGATTTGTGCCTATGTTTTAATTCATGGTGTAAAGCGAAAAATTTCAAAAGGTAAAGAATAATATATTGCTGTTTTTTGCGTTTAAAAGCCGCGCAAAGCCTTGCCCTTTTGAGTAACAAGAATTAAAGGAGGCTTCATCAAATGCGAGGGGCGCGCGATGAAACTTATTTCTGGAAATTCTAACCCTGATTTGGCGGGCAAAATTGCCACCTATCTTGATTTACCTTTATGCAAAACAACAGTTAAGCGTTTCGCAGATAATGAGATTTTCGTTACAATTGATGAAAATGTTCGCGGCGAAGATGTTTTTGTTATTCAATCAACTTCATACCCTGCCAATGACCATTTGATGGAATTATTGATTTGTATTGATGCGTTAAAACGCGCGTCAGCACGCCGAATTACTGCGGTTTTGCCATATTTTGGCTATGCAAGGCAGGATAGAAAAACGGGCGGGCGCACGCCAATTTCTGCAAAATTAGTTGCCAATATGATTACTGCGGCGGGTGCAAATCGCGTTTTAACAATGGAATTGCACGCTGGGCAAATTCAAGGTTTCTTTGACATTCCAACCGATAATCTATTCGTAACCCCTGTTATGGAAGATGATATTCGCACCAATTATAATCTTGAAAATCTTATGATTGTATCACCTGACGTTGGTGGTGTGGTTCGTGCACGTTCACTTGCAAATCGCCTTGGTGCATTATTGGCGATTGTTGATAAACGCCGCGAAAAACCGGGCGAATCCGAAGTTATGAATATTATCGGCGAAGTAAGTGGCAAAGATTGTGTTCTTTTTGACGATATCGTTGATAGTGCGGGCACACTTTGTAATGCTGCCAAAGCCTTGATGGATAAAGGCGCTAAATCGGTTTCTGCCTATGTAGCGCATGGTGTTTTGTCGGGCGCGGCATTTGAAAGAATTGCCGCATCGGCCTTTAAAGAAGTTGTGGTTACTGATTCAATTGCCCACCACGCTGGCGAAAATGCGCAAAAAGTGCGCTATGTAAATATCGCCCCACTTATTGGTGAGGCGATACGCAGAATTGCCAATGAAGAAAGCGTTTCTAAACTTTTTGATTAGCATGAAATACTTAAGTTTGAAGTCTTGAAATCAAAGGTCATTCTTGCACATTTGCCTATGGTTTCAATGCCGATTTCGATTGGTATTGGCTTATTCTTGTTTTTAAGTTCTGCAACTTTGACAAGGCCAACTCCATGCGCTTCAGATTCTGCTTTTTCTTTTTCAAAATTAGTTAGTTCTGTATAATCCTTATCTTGTAATGCCACATTAAAATATTCAGGTGTCAGGCCCAAGAAAGATAGGCCCAAATTTTTAATTTGGCGATTTTGCTTTTGTAGCCCTAAGAAATATTCTTTTTTACCACGCACTTCACCTGCTTCGGACAATAAATTCTTACCTATCAGATAATCAGCGGCATAATCACTTACGCGCGAATTATCGGCGGTGTTTAGAGCAATTGTGAATTTGGTATTTTTAATAACCTGTTTGAAATTACTGGCTGTTTTGCCTTTAAATTTCACATTCTTAGTATTTGAGTTTTGACCTGTGGAATTAACAAAACTAATTTTTCCAAGTTTGGATAAAAGCGCAACGCCAATTGTTCCATCTAGTCCAAGTTTACTTTCAATCGGTCTAAGGCCATTGGATTTTGGAAAGAAAACTATTGCGGTATTAAGATTTAACCCTTTGAATGATGCCTTATCAAATTTAACTACGGCTTTAAGTTTTTGACCATCAAATCCACCCTTAAGCGGAAAAAGCGTTTTTTCATCATATCCGATACGGCGCGCAGCATCGGGGTTTATAACAATCACTTCTGAAATACTTGTATCAATCGCAAGCTTTAAGGTTTGCGATTTTACAACAACTTCTATGATTGGTGGTGTTGCTTCATTGAATGCAAATTCATTCGCATTTTGCGCAAAAACAGGATTGTTAAACAATGATCCAAGCAAAATTACAGACACACAATAGTTTTTCAATTTCATTTTATTCTTACCTTTTTGAAAGGGCTAATAAATAATTGCAAAATAAATGCAAATTAAAATTTGGAAACTTTAATTTAGATAATTGTATATCCACAGTTTTTTAAGGAATTTTAAACTAAATGGTTGATAATAAATCATGTCCCAAAAATCGCATGAGCATCACGCCTTCATAGACAGAAGCGACCTTCTGCCTAAATTTTTCACTTATTTAAAACGCGGCATTACTTTTGATCAGTTTCGCGCCGACTTCATGGCGGGGCTTACGGTTGCGATTGTTGCCCTTCCCTTGTCTATGGCAATTGCGATTGCGTCAAATGCATCGCCCGATGTTGGGTTAAAAACTGCATTTGTGGCGGGGTTTTGGATATCAATACTTGGCGGTTCACGTTTTCAAATTGGCGGCCCAACGGCGGCATTTTCCATTGTTGTTGCCAATATTATTGCGCAATTCGGTATGGATGGATTGATAATCGCCACCTTTATCGCCGGCGCTTTATTAATGTTGGCGGCAATTTTGCGGCTTGGGGTTTTATTAAAATATGTTCCACAAACCGTTATTATTGGCTTTACAGCAGGTATTGCAGTAACCATTTTCATAAGCCAAATATCGGCATTTTTCGGCCTAACAATTGTTGGCAAACCAATTGATACATGGGAAAAATTGGTTGCGATTAAAAACGCACTTGCAACCACAAATCCATGGGCGACCGCTGTTTCACTTTTTAGTCTTTTTGTAATTGTACTTATTCGTAGAATAAAACCAAATTACCCGTATTTTTTAATTGTAGTTATCGCAAGTTCGATTGCCGTATATTTCCTTCATTTGCCTGTTCAAACTGTGGGGGAAAAATTTGGGGTATTGCAAACCTCAATACCAAAAATTGTATTTCCAAAAATTGATATGGAAACCATTAGTGCGCTTTTCCCATCTGCTGCCACAATTGCATTCTTGGCAGGTGTTGAAAGCCTTTTATCAGCCGTTGTTGCCGACGGTATGACGGGCGGGAAACACCGCCCCAATGCCGAATTAATGGGGCAAGGCTTTGCAAACCTCATGAGTGCGATAACAGGTGGCCTTCCTGCAACTGGTGCAATTGCACGTACTGCAACCAATATTCGCGCCGGTGCTTATTCACCAATGGCGGGGGCATTGCACGCAACCCTTTTACTTATAATTCTTTTATTGGCAGGAAAACTGACAAGCTATATACCACTTGCGACACTATCTGCAATTTTGATGATTGTTGCATGGAATATGGCAGAAATTGATCGGGTTTATCGTCTTTTCCTTTATTCTGAAAATGGCGATAGGATTGTTTTATCCCTCACCTTCTTTCTTACAATCTTTGCCGATTTAACCGTTGCGGTTGAAGTTGGTGTATTATTATCGGCAATCCTATTCATGAAAGCCATGAGTGATAATACTTCACTTAAGGATAGTAATGAAGATGCATTGGGCGAATTGCGCGCCAAATTACCCCCCAATGTCGAAGCCTTTAAGCTTGATGGCCCACTATTCTTTGGCGCAGCAGGTGCATTCGTTGAAGCCCTTGAAAGCATGAGCGCGCAGCCCAAAGCACTTATCCTTAATATGAAAGATGTTCCCTATATTGATAGTTCGGGAATTGCCGCGCTTTTGGATGTAATCGTAAAATTACGCAAAGCCAAAATAATGCTTATAATATCGCAAATAAGGCCAAATGTATTAAAACAAATGGCAAAAGTGCGCGCGGTTGAAGGTAAATCAAAAAATTTACGCTATGTCGGTAGCGATGATCTTGCCATTAAACTCTGTAAAAAGCTATTCCAAGAATAATTCACTGCCTCAAAATATGGCTTTAGGCTTGCTTAAAACATGTGTTTGCGCTATGTGCGCCGCTTCCGTTTGGTGTGCTTAGACTTTGCGATGCGGAAACTTGGGTAAAAATGCCCCAAGTTCCTAGGGAATAGGCACGCTTTATATAAATTCAAATTAGGAGATAAGGTCAATGACCGGTATCGTAATTAATGTAGAAGTCCGTGAGAACACAGGCACAGGTAGCGCGCGTGCTGTTCGTCGCGAAGGTAAAGTTCCAGGTATTTTGTATGGCGGCGGCAAAGATCCAGTTGCTATTTCTGCTAAACAAAATGAACTTTTGAAAGCCATTCGTTCGGGCAAATTTATCGCGCACATGGTTGATTTAGAATATAATGGCGAACACCAGCCAGTTATTCCTAAAGCAATTCAATGGGATGTTGTAACTGATATGCCGGTTCACTTCGACCTTTATCGCGTTGATGAAAAATCTGTTATCACTGTTGAAGTTCCACTTCACTTCAAAAACCACGAAACTTCACCTGGTATGAAACGTGGCGGCGTATTGAACGTTGTTAGCCATACTGTGAAACTTGACGTTCCTGCTGGTATGATTCCAGAAGAAATCACTGTTGATTTGGCAGGTCGTGATTTGGGCCACGTATTCCACATTCTTGACGCAAGAATGCCAGAAGGCGCACGTCCACACAATCGTTCTGAAAACTTCACAATCGCATCAATCGCATCACGCGGCGGCGCACAAGAAGCAGCAGAAGAAACAGCTGAAGGCTAATTCTTATTTAATGAATTTTCAAAAGGGCTTTGGGTTTCCAAAGCCCTTTTTTATTGTTAGGAAGAAAAAATGTATCTACTTGTCGGCCTTGGAAATCCCACTAAACAATATGAAAAGAACCGCCATAATATTGGTTTTATGGCTGCCGATGCAATTGCGCGCGAATATAATTTCGGCACTGAAAAACAAAAGCTTCAGGGGTTATATCGTGAAGGCGAAATAAACGGCGAAAAATGCCTTTTATTAAAACCACAAACTTATATGAATGAATCTGGTCGCTCGGTTGGTGGATTTGCAACATTTTTTAAAATTCCACCCAAAAATATTATCGTTTATTATGATGAGCTTGAACTTGAACCGGGGCGTTGCCGATTAAAAGCTGGCGGCGGCACGGCAGGCCATAATGGCCTTAAGTCAATTTCCGCACAATTAGGTTCTGATTACCGCCGCGTTCGCCTTGGCATTGGTCACCCCGGCAAAGAAAAAGTTACAGGCCATGTTTTATCCGATTTCTCAAGCGCTGACTTTGAATGGGTAAATCGCCTTTGCGAGGCCGTGGCAAAAAATACGAAATATATTCTTTCGGGCGAAAGCGATAAATTCCAAACCGAAACCCACAAAATGGCCCCACCACCGCCCGTCCCATCATGGCTACGCGGCGGAAAAAACGAATAATTTTATAATTTTTACACTCAACTGCAAAAATGATTCGCATTGATTCGTTTTTTGAATCGTCGTGAATCTTTTGTTAATAAAAAAGGATTCTAATGCCCCCATTCCAATAAGCGCAAAACGCGCGTGACCTTCGAAGAATTCGAAAACCAGCAAAATGAATTCCATTCGGGGGCATCAATTGACAGACGATAATGTAAATAAAATTCACCTTGGCGATTGCATTGAGATTATGAAAAGCCTTCCAAAAGGCTGTGCAGACATGATTTTTGCCGACCCACCATATAATCTTCAACTTGGCGGTGATTTGACCCGCCCTGATAATTCCAAAGTTGATGCGGTTGATGATGATTGGGATAAATTCGCCGATTTTGCGACCTATGATAAATTCACGCGCGAATGGTTATCTGCGGCACGTGATTGCCTTTCTGATACTGGCACAATTTGGGTTATTGGTTCTTATCACAATATTTTCCGCGTTGGCGCGATTATGCAAGATTTAGGATTTTGGATTTTGAATGATGTGGTTTGGCGTAAAACCAACCCAATGCCAAATTTCAAAGGCACACGCTTTACCAACGCCCATGAAACCATGATTTGGGCAACCAAAACCCCAAATCAGAAAAAATATACTTTTAATTATGATGCGCTTAAAGTTTTGAATGATGATCTTCAAATGCGTTCTGATTGGTCAATCCCAATCTGCAATGGCGGGGAGCGTTTAAAAGACATTACAGGCAAAAAAGTTCACCCAACTCAAAAGCCAGAGGCGTTGTTACACCGCGTAATTACCGCAGCGACAAAACCAAATGATTTGATTTTGGATCCATTCTTCGGCTCTGGAACAACTGGTGCAGTTGCCAAAGCATTGGGGCGCAATTGGATTGGCCTTGAGCGTGATGAAACTTATGCACTTGCTGCCAATCAAAGAATTGCCAATGTTGTTCCTGCATCACTAGAAGATGTAACACCATTGAAATCGAAAAAAGAAGAAGTTCGCGTTCCTTTTGGCTCATTAGTTGAGCAAGGGATTTTGCGCGCAGGTGATGCAATCTATTCACCAAAAGGTGAAGTTGCGGCGCGTGTTCGCTCTGATGGCTCTATTATGTGTGGTGATAAAATCGGCTCTATTCACCGTATTGGTGCGGTGGTTCAATCGTCACCTGCATGTAATGGTTGGACATATTGGCATTATCGCACTGATAAAGGCCTTGTTCCTATTGATTTTTTACGCCATCAAATGCGTCAAAAAATGGCTGCCTAATTGCCAAAATCGATTTCTTATGCTTGGGTAAATCATGCTATATTTACCCAAGCAAAAAATTCAAAGACCAAAAAAATTAAATCCGCAAGATGAAAGTCTTGCGCTTAAATTTTTGTCGATAAAGCGTGGGCGCGGTAATTATGGCGGTTCAAAAGATTTGGGCAAAATTGCCAAACAATTTGCACCAAATGCAAAAGATAATAAATCAACGCAATTGCAAAATCTGAAAGAAAAATGGCGCGAAATTATGGGCGAAAATATCGCCAAATTATCATTTCCCGACGCCATTACAGGTAAAACTTTACATTTAAAAGTTGTTGGCGCCGCAAGCCCATTATTACAAATGCGTTCCAAAGAAATTTTGGGCATGGCATCTTTGGCAATTGGTATAGAGCTTACAAAATTGAATATGGTTCAAACCAAATTACCAAAACAAGAACAAAAAAAAGCAAAACTAAAACCACTTGATGCGCATGAAAGTGCAAAAATAGAAGAAACTATAAATCACATTGATAATGAGCAATAAAAAAACACCATTCGTATGCTTAATTGATATATTCAAAACCTACCATAAGTTTTATGAAAAAATCTGATTCTTTTCCCGCGGAGTGAAAAATGAAATTTGGAATTACAAAACGTGCACTGACAATTTTTGGCGCTTCAATGGCGGCAATGTCGCTTTTAACTTTAGCTGCTTGTAATAATGATAAAGGCGGCAGCGCAACAAAAGCAGGCGCAACCCCATACGAACTTGCAAGTGACCTTCCAGAAGGTTCAAAAGATGCCAAAGTTGTAATGGTTGAATATGCATCTGTTATGTGCCCACATTGCGCAGATTTCCAAAAAGAAATTATTCCGCAAATTATGGAAAATTATGTAAAAACAGGCAAAGTTCGTTATGTTTTCCGTGAATTCCCAACCCAACCTGTTGAACTTGCAACCGCTGGCCACCTTATTGCACGCTGCGTTGCCAAAGATAAACGTGAAGCAGTAATTGGCGCATTAATGAGCAATCAAAAAGATATTTTCGTTCAAGCACAAGCAGGCGCAGGCGTAAAATCACTTATGACAGTTGCCGCATCAGCAGGTATGAGTGAGGCTGATTTTGAAAAATGCCTAAGTGATAAAGAAAAACTAAAAACACTTGAAGAAATCACCCAATATGGCTCTGATCATGATAAAGTAACTGGTACGCCAACTATTCTTATCAATGGTGCAACTTATACACCGCCAGAAGGTAAAGGCTATGAATATGCCGAAATGGCAAAAGCATTAGATGCGGCAATTGCAAAAGCTAAATAGGTGATAGAATGAAACCTGCCCATTTTTTAAAATATACGCGCCGCACTTTATCAGCTTTAATCGCTGGAACCATATTGTTTAGCGCGGCAAATTTGAATGCACAAAATGGGCAGATTGCACCAAAAGAATATTTTCTTGGCGACCCTGTTGCCAAAGTTACTTTGATTGAATATGGCTCTCTGACTTGTATTCATTGCGGTCATTTTGCACGCGAAACCTATCCGCAAATTCATCAAAAATATGTGGTTACTGGTAAAGTGAAATATGCATTTCGTACCTTACCGACCGAACCATTTGACCTTTCAATTGCGATGCAATTAATGGCGGATTGCGCGGGTGTTAAACGTTATCAAGTTATTGAGGATTTTTTTAATAATCAAAGTGCGATTTTAAATGCAGCGCAAAATAATAATGGTGCGCTAAATATAATTACGCGCATAACAAAATCACGAACAGGGCTTGATAAACAAACTATCGAAGATTGCCTGAATAATCAGCAAATGCGTCAACATGTTATTAGTGTTGCCGAAAATGGCGATAGAGAATTTAAAATGTCTGGTACACCTTCCTTCATATTAAACGGCAAATTCCTTGGCCCAAAAGATATTGAAGGCTATGATTTTGCATCTTTTAGCAAAGTATTAGATAAAGCACTTGCAGCCCCTGTCCAAAAACCAAAACCAGTTGGAAAAAAGAAAAAGTGAAAATTACCGAGGTCAAAATAACTGGCTTTAAATCTTTTGTTGATGGCGTTCATTTGCCCATCGAACAAGGCTTAACAGGTATTGTTGGCCCAAATGGTTGCGGTAAATCCAACATCTTAGAGGCTATGCGTTGGGTAATGGGCGCAACATCTGCCAAGGCATTGCGCGGCGCGGATATGGATGATGTTATATTCGCGGGAACCGATAATCGCCCACCGCGCGATATTGCCGAAGTAATAATCAAAATCGACAACACCCAAAATCTTGCCCCTGAACCATTCAAATACACGCCAAATTTGGAAATTTCGCGCAAAATCAAGCGTAATTCGGGTTCAACATTTAAAATCAATGGTAAAGAAGTTCGCGCAAAAGATATTCAATTAATGTTTGCCGATGCTTCATCTGGTGCAAATTCCCCTGCCCTTGTGCGTCAGGGGCAGATCTCTGAACTAATAAATGCGCGCCCCGAAAATCGCCGCAAGGTTCTTGAGGAGGCTGCGGGCATTTCAGGGCTTCAGGCGCGCCGCCATGAAGCACAAAATAAATTAAACGCCACCGAAGCAAATTTAGAGCGTATTGGCGAAATTATCATCCATATGGAAGATCAAATTTCAAGCCTTAAGAAACAGGCGGTGCGCGCGCAAAAATACCGAAATTTACAAGGGCAAATTCGTGGCCTTGAAATGTATTTGGTTTTGCAAAAGCTAAATGGCTTTAAGGCATCGCTTGAAGAAGTCGCAACAAGTCTTAAAATTGCAACCAATCAAAATACTGACGCGCAAATTGCCCTTAACCGCGCCAATCGCACACTTGAAGAAGTTGAAGAAGGCCTAAAGCCACTTTTAGAAGAACAAGCATTGGCGGATGCCATCTTGCGCCAAATTGAAAACCGTGCCCAAGATTTTGCCCGCGAAGAAGATGCATTGAATGAAAAACTTGAAAATTGTAGCAATCAAATCGCAAAATTAAACCGCGATATTGCACGTGAAAATGAAATTATCGAAGATGCCAAAAACTCACTTATGGCAATTGAAAATGAACTTTCGCAAATTCAAGTAGTTGAAAACCACGATGAAGAAATCGCGCAATTCACAAAAAAAGAAAATGAATTTGCAAATTCAATCGAAGAATTAAATTTAAAATTAAACCAAATAATCGCCAATGGCGCACAATTTCGTGCCCAATTTGATGAAAAGCAACGTCAATTTAATAATGCCAATCGCCAAATTGAAAATTTAAAAGCACAAATAATTTCAAAAACCCAAAGCCTTGATGAAAATATCAAAAGTCTTGAGGCTGATAATCGTCTTAAAATTGCGCAAGATGAACTAGAAAAGCTTGAAACTTCCTTCGCAGAATTTAATTCTGAAATTTCCAATTTAGATGCCGAATTCAAAAGTCTTGAAGCCCAAGAAGATGAAGCGCGCAAAAATTCGCAAAATGCACAAAATCAATATTCAAGCCTGAAATCCGAATTAAATGGCCTTTTGGCGCTTAATAAAAATAACCCACAAAGTGCAAATTCGGCGCTTTCACAAATCAAGGTTCAAAAAGGCTTTGAAAAAGCCCTAAGTGCGGCTTTGGGCGATGATTTAAACGCGCAAATTGGCAAATCAAAGGAAAACCATTGGTCTTTAAGTGATGCGTCACCAAATTGGCAAAATGCGCCAAAAACACTTTTATCTGATATGGTTGATGCCCCCAAAGAATTATTGGCGCGTTTAAAATCAATTGCCATTATTGAAGATGTTGAAATTGATAATATCTCACCACCGCCAATTGGAATGCGTTATGTTACAAAATCTGGGCGACTTTTGCGGTGGGATGGTTTTGTAATCACGGGCAATTCGCCAATGCCTGCTGCCATAAGGCTTGAACAAATAAATCGCATCAAAGAGATTGAAGCGCAAATTCCAGATTTTGAGAAAGCGGCAAATGAAAGTGCGCAGGCTTATGCAAAAATCCGCGCAAACCTGAATTCAATTCGTGATAATAAACTTCCGAATTGTGATGTCGAAGACGGGCATAAAAGTACAGTTTCGATGCTTTTGGCAAATATTTCGTGGAGAGTGGGCCGTGATTTAAAAATCAACCCTGCAAACG
>JAPUEP010000045.1 GCA_027492515.1 Hyphomonadaceae bacterium | reverse complement strand
ATATGCCAATTCATTTATCTGTACAGATGAATACAATGAATTATCAGGCGGTTCGTTTTTGGAAATCAATTGGTGTTGAGCGTGTGATTTTATCGCGCGAATTATCATTGGATGATGTCGAACGCATCCGCCAAGAATGCCCTGATACCGAGCTTGAAGTTTTTGTTCATGGCGCGCTTTGTATTGCTTATTCTGGACGTTGTTTGTTGTCAGGCTATTTTAGTCACCGTGATGCTAACCAAGGAACATGCACAAATACTTGCCGTTGGAAATATAATACCCATGAGGCTGAAGAGACTGAAACAGGTGATATTTTACCAATTAAAGCATTCGAACGCCCACAATTATTTTCAAACGCAGGGCATGAACGCCATCCAGAAGCCGATAAAGTTTATTTCCTTGAAGAGGAAAATCGCAAAGGCGAATTAATGCCGGTCTATGAAGACGAAAATGGCACTTATATAATGAATTCCAAAGACCTTCGCGCCATTGAACATGTTGAGCGCTTGGTAAAAATGGGTATTGATTGCCTGAAAATCGAAGGCCGCACAAAATCGCATTATTATGTTGCAAGAACTGCGCAAGCCTATTCAAAAGCCATTGATTTGGCAGTTGAAGGCAAGCCGTTTGATCCAAAACTTATTGGCGTTCTCGAAAATCTCGCAAATCGTGGTTATACGGATGGCTTTTATAAGCGCCATGATACATCTGAATATCAAAAATACATTGAAAATGCGTCACGCAGCCAACTTCAAATGTTTGTTGGCGAAGCAATTGGGCGCGATGGCGATGATTTAATTGTTCAGGTTAAAAATCGCTTTGAAAAAGGTGATAAGGTTGAAATGGTTTTACCAAATGGTCAAAACCGTGATGTTGTTATTGATGATATGCGCAATGCCGAAACCAATGAACCAATGGATGTCGCACTAGGAAGCCATTACCAAATCCGCATTCCTGCAAAAGGTGTTGATAGCGATATGGTATTGATTTCTAAATATTTGAATGCATAATCAAACCCATTTTGACTTTATCAGATAAAGGGCGATTATTATGCTGTTTTCAAATCTATTAGTAATTCTAGTTGCACTACTTCATGCATATTTCCTTTATCTTGAAATGTTCCTTTGGGACAAGCCAAAGGGGATTAAAACATTTGGCACAACCCAAGAATTTGCAAACGCAAGCAAGGCTTTAGCTGCCAATCAGGGGCTTTATAACGGCTTTTTGAGCGCGGGTTTAATTTGGGGCCTGCTTTCAAAACAAAATGGTCATGATATAAAAGTTTTCTTTTTATCTTGCGTGATAATTGCGGGCATATATGGCGCGAAAACCGTAAATAAAAGGATATTCTTTGTCCAAGCGCTTCCTGCAATACTTTCAATTTTGCTTTTGTTTTTTAATTTATAGGTGATTTATGGCGCAAGATTTCAATGAATTAAAAGTTACAAATAAAAATGAAATCAAGCTTTCAAAAGTCGATACAGAAGCAAAAGATTTCAATATCACCAAAGAAGAAGCATTGGTGATTTTTGATAAAAACATTGAAAAATTAAAAGAGCTTCAGGAAAAATTATACGCCGAACACAAACAATCAATATTAATTGTTCTACAGGCCATAGATGGCGGCGGTAAAGATGGAACAATTGAACATGTTTTCGGCCCATTAAATTCACAAGGCTGCCGTATCGCGTCATTCAAAGTTCCAACGCCAATAGAAGCGGACCATGATTTCCTATGGCGTATCCATGCCCAAACCCCTGCAAAAGGTGAAATCGTTGTTTTTAATCGCAGCCATTATGAACAAGTTTTGGTGGTTCGAGTCCATGATTTAGAGCCAAAAGAGATAAACAAAACCCGATATGATCAAATCAATGATTTTGAAAAATTGCTTGCTTCAAATAATACACATATTTTGAAATTCTTCTTACACATTTCAAAAGACGAACAATTGCAACGTTTCAAAGATAGGATTGATGACCCGTCAAAACACTGGAAAGTTGCCGCTGGTGACTTTGCAGAGCGCCAAAAATGGGGTGATTATATGGCAGCTTTTGAGGATATGGTGAATAAATGCTCAAAAGATAATGCGCCATGGTTTGTAATACCTGCTGATAAAAAATGGTTTCGTGATTTGGCTATTTCGCAAATTCTTGTTGATTATATGGAAGGCATGAATATTCAGCTTCCACAAACTGATGAAGATATTGAGGCCATAAAAAAACTTTATGAAGCTGAGGTTTCCAAAAATAAATGAAAACAATGCTTGCCCAAATCGCAATGAAAAGCTAACGCAAAGGAATGTTTATTATTCAGTTTCCGGGTCAAGGCTCCCAGTCGGTGGGAATGGGCGCTTCCCTTGCACAAGAATTTGAAGTTGCAAAACGTGTTTTTCAAGAAGTTGATGATGCTTTGGGGCAAAATCTTTCAGGCTTGATGTTTGAAGGCCCAATCGAAACTTTAACCCTTACAGAAAATGCACAACCTGCAATTATGGCAGCATCAATCGCATTATTAAGGGTTTTTGAAACTGAATTTGGTTTTGATTTGTCAAAGGCACAATTCGTTGCAGGTCATTCACTTGGTGAATATAGCGCTTTAACGGCGGCGGGTGCTTTTAAGCTTGCCGATGCAGCCAAATTACTAAAACTTCGCGGTCAGGCGATGCAACGTGCGACCCCTGCGGGAATTGGTGCGATGGCGTCATTAATTGGACCAAAGACTGATTTGGCACTTGCCCAAGCTGCGGCAGATGAGGGCGCAAAAATTGGTGTTTGCACAGTTGCCAATGACAATAACGCAGGAAATATCGTTATTTCCGGTGAGGCGGCAGCTATTGCCAAAGCAATTGAAAAAGCCAAGGAGCTTGGCGCGCGCGCTATTCCGTTAAATGTATCTGCACCATTTCATTGCCCTTTAATGGCGCCTGCCGCAGAAGAAATGAAGGAAGCATTGGAAAAAGTTGAAATACAAAATCCAATTGTAAAACTTGTTCCAAACGTATCACTTGAACCAACCCAAGATGCGCAAATCATAAAGAAATTACTTGTAGAACAGGTAACGGGTCGTGTTCGTTGGCGCGAAACTATTGAATTTTTTGGCGCGCAAAAAATTGATACTTTCCTTGAAATTGGGGCGGGTTCTGTTTTAACGGGAATGTCAAAACGCACAGCACCAGATGCAAAGCATTTCGCGCTTTCAAGTGTTGAAGAATTCAAAAAATATCAAGAAACAATTTAATATTATAATTTAACGGAGTGTCCGTAATGTTTGATTTAACTGGAAAAAAAGCACTTGTAACTGGTGCAACTGGTGGCCTTGGAAGTCAGATTGCAAAATCACTTGCGGCGCAAGGCGCAATAGTTGCAATTTCTGGAACACGTGAAAATGTTCTAACTGAACTTTCAAAAGAAATTCCAAATTCAATTGTTCTAACGGCAAATCTTTCAGAAGATGGAGCTGCTGAAAACCTTATTGCACGCGCCGAAGAG
>JAPUEP010000044.1 GCA_027492515.1 Hyphomonadaceae bacterium | reverse complement strand
AATTTATGCCGCGCAATTACAAGATCTTGAAACCGACCTTGAAGAAGGCCGTATGGATGCACAGGATTTTTCAAGCGCAAAAAATGAAATTTTAAAACGAATTTTACGTGCAAAAAATCAAACTAAAGGCGAATATAAAACCAATGTTTCGAAAATGATTCCATTATTTTCGGCGGGCTTTATTGGTTTATGCGCGATTGGAATTTATTTTTTCATCGGTAATCCATTGATGAAAGATATGCCAATAAAATCGCGCGAAAAGGAATTATTGGCACGCAACCCTGAAACATTGGGTGAAAATGAAATCATGCTTTTGTTGCAATCGCGCGCACAAGAAAATCCAAAAGATGCAATTCCGCATTTATTAATGGGTAAAATTTTGGCATCCGACGGCCGGGATAATGATGCATTACACGCATTCCAAGCCGCATTAAGGCGCGATGGCAATAATGCCGAAACCCTTGCTGAATTGGGCGGCACATTTTTGCGCCTATCAGATTATCAAATAGATAAAGAATTCCTTGGTGCCGAAGCTGCGGCACTTAAACTTGAACCTGATAATTCAACCGCACATTTTTATCGTGGCCTTGCCTTATGGAAAAATGATGAAAAAAAAGAAGCAATGGAACAATGGTCAGGTGCGTGGGAAAAATATAAAAATGATGACCCGCGAAAAATTGGTCTTGCTTATAGAATTATGGATGAAATTTCCAAATTAGATGTTGGCCCTAAAATGGGTTCTGGTGGGCCAATGATGGGTGGTGGTAAAATGCCGCCAATGATGGCTGCGGCGATGGAAGGTAAAAACCCGCAAGAATTTATTCAAACCATGATTGCACAACGCACCGCTAAATTAGACGCTGATCCAAAAGATTTGGGGCTTCGTCTTTCATTGGCAAAAGTAATTGCCAAGACAGATAATCAAAAGTCACTTTCAATTCTAACCGATGGTTTAAAATATCAAGATACTGAATTTGGTCGCCAATTACTTGGAATGGCAATCGCAAACCAAGGCCAGCAAATACAAGATATTAAAAGCCAAGCGCAAACAGGGCAAAAATAGTGAAAAGACGGCATAGAACACTTTTAATAATCGCAATTGGCGCAGTGGTTTTGGGCAGCGCGACCTTGCTTGGTTCGCTTGCAATGAAGAAAACAGTCTCATTTTTCTATGCGCCAAAAGATGTTAAAGAGCGCCCACCAAAAATTGGGCAAAACATTCGCCTTGGCGGCCTTGTAACTGTTGGAAGTGTCAAAAAACTTGATGAGGGAATAACTGAATTCATGATTACTGATGGCAGCGGTAGCGATGATATTAAAGTTACATATAAAGGCGTTGTCCCCGATTTATTCCGCGAAGGGCAGGGGGTAATTGCCGAGGGTAAATTAACACAGCCAAAAGAATTTAAGGCCGAACGTATTTTGGCAAAACATGATGAAAATTACGTTCCAAAAGAAGTTGCAGATTCTTTGAAAAAATCAGGTCAGTGGCGCGGTGCATCAGAAGCGGTGAATAAATAATGTTGGTTGAAATTGGCCATTTTTCATTAGTTTTAGTTTTAGCGCTTTCATTAGTGCAGGCATTTTTGGGTCTATATGGCGCAAGTTCGCGCAATATATCGCTTATAAATGGCGCAAATCGAAGTGTTATTCTTGCTTTTGCGACAATATTATTTGCATTCCTTGCATTGATCTATGCCCATTTAGTAAGTGATTTTTCGGTTAAAAATGTGGTTGAAAATTCCCACACTTTAAAGCCATTATTATATAAAATATCCGGAACATGGGGCAATCATGAAGGCTCAATGCTTTTGTGGGTTTTGGTTTCGATTGGTTTTGCCTTGGCGCTTGTTTTGCGTGCAAAAACACTTGCCCCAACACTTAAAGCGCGCGCGATTGGTGTTCAGGGTTTAATAAGCGCGGCGGTTGTTGCGTATGTATTATTTGCATCAAATCCATTTGTAAGATTAATTGATCCACCATTTCAGGGCAATGATTTAAACCCACTTTTACAAGACCCTGCATTATCAATTCACCCACCATTTTTATATTTGGGTTATGTTGGGCTTTCATTAGTTTTCTCATTGGCGATTGCGGCACTTCTTGAAGGTGCGGTGGATGCAGCATGGGCACGGCTTTTGCGCCCTTGGGTTCTTGCATCTTGGACATTTTTGACAATTGGAATTCTGCTTGGTGCTTATTGGGCATATTATGAACTTGGCTGGGGCGGCTGGTGGTTCTGGGATCCAGTTGAAAACGCAAGCTTTATGCCGTGGCTTTTGGCAAGTGCATTATTACATTCTGCGATAGTTACCGAAAAACGTGGTGCATTGGCATCTTGGACAGTTTTATTGGCAATATTGGCGTTTTCATTGTCATTATTGGGCACTTTCTTGGTGCGCTCTGGGGTTTTGACATCGGTTCATGCTTTTGCGCTTGATCCAAAGCGTGGGATTTTTATCCTTATGATTTTGGGCTTGTTCACTGGCGGTGGGCTTTTGCTTTATGGGCTTAAAGGCGCTTCAATGGGTTCAGACCGTGGCCTTTTTGCCGTTTTCTCACGCGAAAGCACATTGGTTTTGAACAATCTATTTTTGGTTGTTGCAAGTTTCACTATTCTTGTTGGCACCCTTTATCCATTATTGGGTGAGGCGATTTACGGACGTGCAATTTCGGTTGGCGCGCCATATTTCAACGCAGTTTTCACCCCGCTCATGAGTGTTATTCTTTGCATAATGCCATTTGCGACCTTCTTTACATGGAAACGTGCAAAACCGATTGAGCAAGGGAAAAAACTTATTTTGGCATTTGCATTTGCAATTGTTTTTGGCCTAATCGCGGCGTTTTTGGGTAAAGACAAGCCAATGAGTGCGGTTGGAATTGCAATTGGTTTTTGGGTTATACTTGGCGCAATCCAAGAGATTTCACAAAAAATCGGTATTGGTAAAATCGCCTTTAGCCAAGCCATAAAGCGCTTTGATAATTTGCGTGGCAGTAATATTGGAATGTTTTTGGCGCATTTTGGCATTGGTATTTTCATAATTGGCGCGGTTGTTCAAATGAACTTCTCCCAAGAAAATACAATTGCCTTGGGAGTTGGCGAAAGCGCTAAATTTGGCAATTACGAAGTGACTTTAAACCAAATCACCTCAGAAGAAGGGCCAAATTTCTATTCTGATGTGGCGCATATAAAAGTGAAAAATGGTGCGTTAAATTACGTATTAAAACCAGAACGCAGATATTATCCTGCCGCGAAAATGCCAACCACAGAAGTAAGCCGTAAAGGAAATCTTGGCGGCGAATTATACATTGCATTAGGTGAGCCAAATTTTACAACGGGCCAACCAAAATGGACATTGCGCCTTTATTATAACCGCTTTATCGGCTGGGTATTTGGCGGCGTATTCCTTATTGCAATTGGCGGCCTCTTTAGCCTTTCTGATCGCGGCGTACGAATTGGTGCACCAAAGGCAAAGGGGGCAATTGCAAAATGAAAAAGCT
>JAPUEP010000043.1 GCA_027492515.1 Hyphomonadaceae bacterium | reverse complement strand
AGTATATTTATTGCTTATGATTTTCATGTCACCCTCTCTTTTTAAATATTCATAACATAGATTGAATATCTAAAAAGCCCAATGTAATAAATTTTAAGTTTTATTACTGATTATTAATGAATTTATAAGTTGCAACATTCTCCAAATCAAAAGCCCCGAAATAAATTTCGGGGCTTTTTAAAGTATCATGTCTATAATTTATAAAAACCACGCTTTTTATAATTTTTTGACCGCTTAAATCCAAAAAGCTGAGTGATTTGAGGGCTTGCCCTCAAATCAGGTGGCTTTTTGATATATTAAAACTTCACTTTTCCTTCCAAGCCATAAACGCGCGGTGCATTTACAAAGCCTGTTAGGTTGTTGAAGTCGATACCACCAACAAGGGCGGCTTCATTTGTGATATTGCGGCCATATGCGGCAATTTCATATTTGCCGTCATTAAGTGAAAGGGCTGCGCGTGCGCCGCCTTCCCAATAGCCTTCTTGTGAGAATTCAACAGATTTATATAAGAAGAAATTGGTTTCACCTTTATATGCCCAATCAGTTGAAAGCGTAAGTTTTTTGCCATCACCCAAAGGAAGCACATATTTTGCGCCAATATCCAAAATAACTTCTGGCGCGTTAGGGAAGGCGTTACCATTAATAAGTGCCAAGCCACCAACCACAGGATTAAGAACAGTACATGGCGCGCCACATGGTGCAACGGCGGCAGTTTTGTCTTTAATTTCAGTGCGGTTATAAGATGCACTTAAGTTAGCACTTAAACGGTCAGTGATGATATATTGGAATTCAGCTTCGAAACCATGTGCAACGCCTTTATCAATATTGATAAGCGTGTTTACATTGCCTGCGCCGCCGATTGCGGTGAATTGCTGATCATCAATTTGATAAGCGAATACGGAAATATCTGCACGAAGGCGTTTGTCAAACAATACTGCTTTCATGCCGCTTTCGATTGAAGTCACAAATTCTGATTTTGCTTTCGTAACCGCAGTACCGAATAATAAACGGCCTTGGATTGCAGGGGCGCGGAAACCACGTGCTGCGCGTGCATAGAAGTTTACATCATCATTTGCTTGGTAAACCGCTGATAAATCCCATGATAAAGCGCCGTCAGAAGTTGATGCTTTAATCGGTGCAAGGTTTGCGATACCACCTTTAGCAACCAAATCTTTGCTTTCATCAGAATAACGAAGGCCCGCAGTTAGTGCCAATTTCTCAGTCGGTTTGAAAGTGGTTGAACCAAATACAGCCCAAGCCTCAGTCTTCTGGGTTTGGCGTGCATCAGAGAATACACCAGTTTTAGAGAAATAAGCCAAAGAATAAATGCTAATATCTTCGTTGAAATAATAAGCACCGGCCTGCCAGCTTAGATTTTTTGATTTATCAGATGCAAGGCGGAATTCTTGTGAAAATTGATCAAGATTATCAATGCCATCCGCAGTGTCTGAATTAAATGGAATAAAACCTGGACCTTTGGTTAAAGAGCCGCCGTCAATATCGCCGCGACCATAGAAATCCAAAGTCTCATAACCAGAAATAGATGTGAAAGTTAAATCACCAAATTTATAATCAAGTTTGAAATTTGCGCCTTTTGATTTCAAATTTTGTGGATTGCCATAACCATCATCATAATAAACCGCATCGCGTTTAAAGTTTGAATTTAAACCTTGTTTGCCTTGGGTCATGATGTTTGCGCGGAAAATTTGCGATGTGCCGTTAAGTTCACGCGCATGGATGTTTAAATTTGCATCCAACGCATCATTTGGTTGGAAACGCAATTGAATACGACCTGCTTTTTCTTCAAATCCACCAAGGTCTTCAGAACCGCCAGCAGGGTCTAAATCTTTAATATAATCGCCTTGTTTTTGGTAAAGGCCAGAAAGACGAAGTGAAACTGCATCGCTTAATTTTGCTTCATACGCGCCTTCGGCATCATAGCCTTCAAGATTGCGAACACCTGCTTTGAAATAAGATGAACGCCCTTGACCTGGTTTCACGCTATCAAATTTAACAACACCTGCGGGTGTGTTGCGACCGAATAATGTGCCTTGTGGGCCACGCAAAACTTCGATGCGGTCAGTATCAAAAACTGGGAAGCCTTTTAAAACAGGGTTTTCAAAAACTACATCATCATAAACCAAAGAAACAGGTTGTGATGCGTTCAAATCGAAATCAGTATTACCAAGACCGCGAATATAAAAGCGCGGGAAGGTACGACCGAATGATGATTCTACAACCAATGAAGGCGTGCGCGCAGAAAGCGCATTCATATCAGCCGCGCCAGAAGTGATAGCGGTTAATGCTTCGCCGCGAAGCGCGCTTACAGAAATTGGAATATCTTTTGTGCTTTCAGCTTTTTTACGTGCTGTAACAATTACTGTTTCAACTTGTTTTGAATTTGCATCTTGTGCAAATGAAGCGATTGGCGAAAATGAACTTACGCCAAGTGCGATAATAGAAGTTGCAAGAAGTTGTTTTTTTGAAAAACGGATTTTCATAAATAGGCTTTCTAAAGTTTGTTGTTGAAAGCACAATCTTCCCAAGCGCCGAATGAATAGGCATAAAAAGACTTGCTTGGGACGGGCAGTTAGACATGAATCTATTTTCAATCTATCGCGAATGCGAAAAAAAAGACATTTTTGACGCAATGCAATATAAATTGTTGTAACATTGCAACAAAATTGTCATGATTTGTATGAAAATTATGCAATTTGCCTTTATTGGCGCTATTATATTTCGATTGCGATTCTTTTTATGATTAATTTTAGTGAAAAGAATTTGCCAATTACTGTTGATTTGGGGCTTAAGACTATTGCACTTTTTGTAATTGTTTGGCATAGGCGCAGCTTCGCACCTGTGGCTTTGGTTACGGGTGCTTTGTGTGCTTTGGTGAAATTAGTATTCATACGCATTCATCAATAGGGGTTTAGCTCAGCTGGTAGAGCATCGGTCTCCAAAACCGAGGGTCGTGAGTTCGAATCTCTCAGCCCCTGCCACACAAAGCATTTTGTGCGTAATGTAATTTATGGGTTTATGGGGTTTAAATTTAACAACATACTTCCCAAGTAGGAAAAGTATAAGTCTTAATTTGTTGAATTGGTCACTTTGAATATGAGCGAAGAAAATACTAAACCCGCGCCAAAAAAAGCAAATCTTGGTCAATTTATCCAAGATGTGCGTTCCGAAGCGCGCAAAGTGACATGGGCAACAAGGGGTGAGGTTCAAACTTCATCTATTATGACTTTTATAATGGTTATTATTGCGGCGGCTTTCTTTTATTTTGCCGACGTGATTATGAAAACTGGCGTTGGCGCTCTTTTGAGCATGGCAACAAATATTGGTAAATAGGATTTGGTGTTAAAATGACAAGTGCAGCTAAATGGTATATTGTTCATGCCTACTCAAATTTTGAGAAGAAGGTCGCTGAATCTATTAAAGAAGGCGCGGCATTAAAAGGGCTCTCTGATAAGATTGAGCGCATTGATGTTCCGTGTGAGGAAGTAACCGAAGTTGTACGTGGTAAAAAACGTGTTTCTGAACGTCGTTTCTTCCCTGGTTATGTTATGGTGAAAATGGTAATGGATGATGATACTTATCACCTTATCAAAGAAACCCCGAAAGTTACTGGCTTCCTTGGTTCGGATCATGGCAAACGCCCTGTTCCTGTTCCTCAGCGTGAAGTTGATGCAATTTTGAACCAAGTTGAAGAAGGTGTATCGCGCCCTAAAGCGCAAATCACATTCGAAGTTGGTGAAAAAGTTCGCGTTATCGAAGGTCATTTCCAATCATTCGAAGGTGTGGTTGAAGAAGTTGATAATGCTAAAGAGCGTTTGAAAGTTGCGGTTTCAATTTTCGGCCGCGCAACACCAGTAGATATGGAATTCAACCAAGTTCAGAAATTGAGCTAGGTTTTCGTCGTTCTCAATTTTATTGAGAACTTAATCCGTGGTAGAAGCAATGAAGTCCAGTTGGCTTCGCACCACTAAACTCAAATGCCTTAATCGGCATATTGGAGTGAACACATGGCAAAGAAGATACTTGGGCAAATCAAGCTCGAGATTATGTCTGGTGAAGCAAAACCAGCACCTCCGATTGGTCCTGCTTTGGGTCAACGCGGTCTTAACATTATGGAATTCTGCAAAGGTTTCAATGCTAAGACACAAGAAATGGAAAAAGGCACACCGTGCCCAACCGTAATCACTTATTATCAAGATAAAAGCTTCACTTTCGAAATTAAGACTGCACCTGCTTCTTATTATTTGAAAAAAGCGGCTGGCGTTTCTAAAGGCGCAACTAAGCCATCTCGTGATAAATTTGGTTCGGTTACTATGGCACAATGCCGCGAAATCGCACAAAAGAAAATGGTTGATTTGAACGCAACTGATTTAGAACAAGCTACTAAAATTATTGCTGGTTCTGCGCGTTCAATGGGCTTAGAAGTTAAAGACTAAGGGGTAGTAAGATGGCGAAAATTGGAAAACGCTTGGCTGCTGCTCGTGCGGCTTATGACGGCGAAAAACTTCACACAGTTGAAGAAGCAATTGCTTTGGTAAAAGCAAATGCAAAAGCAAAATTTGACGAAACAGTTGATTTGGCGGTTAACCTTGGTGTTGAACCTAAATATGCCGATCAAATGGTTCGTGGCGTATGTAATCTTCCAAATGGTACAGGCCGTGACGTTCGCGTTGCTGTATTCGCACGCGGTGCAAAAGCTGATGAAGCGAAAGCTGCTGGCGCTGATATCGTTGGTGCAGAAGACCTTATGGAAGAAATGCAAGGTGGTCGTAATGACTTTGACCGTGTAATCGCAACCCCTGATATGATGGCAATTGTTGGCCGTTTGGGTAAAGTATTGGGCCCTCGTGGTCTTATGCCAAATCCAAAAGTTGGAACAGTTACTATGGATGTTGCAACTGCGGTTAAAGATTCAAAAGGCGGCGCTGTTGAATTCCGTGTTGAAAAAGCAGGTATTATCCACGCTGGTATCGGTAAAGTTTCTTTCACCGAAGAAGCATTGGTTCAAAATGCCCGCGCATTGGTTGACGCTTTGGTAAAAGCAAAACCTGCTGGCGCAAAAGGTACTTATGTACGTGCAGTTGCATTGTCTTCGACAATGGGCCCAGGCGTTAAAGTTGATACTTCATCAGCAATTAACGCAGCTTAAAAAAGTTTTTGGGGGCAGGTAACTGCCCCCTTAAAAGCCTCTTTTGAGGCACCTGTCCGAGACGCTTGGAGCTATTTTATAGCTTAATTTTCCAAGTTAGATGGGAATGGAAATTATAACAAAGCGATTGCTTTGCGAAGGTTTTCGTCCCAACGGCAGATTCACCGTGGGGCTTTTTTTATTTTTAAAAAAGGCTTTGCAAAATCGGTTTTGGGAATTGTCCCAAAACTTAACCTAAGGAGACCGTAATGGATCGTGCAGAAAAAGCACAAGTAGTCGAAGAGCTTAAAAGCGTATTCGCCGAAAATTCAGTTGTAGTGTTTGCGCACTATGCTGGCCTTACCGTTGCGGATTTAACGAACCTTCGCCTAGAGGCTGCTAAAGTCGGGGCGAGCGTTAAGGTGGTAAAAAACCGCCTTGCAAGGATTGCGTTACAAGGTCATGAAGGCGAAGCTTCTCATGAACTTTTAACCGGCCCAACTGCTATTGCTTATTCGGTTGACGCTACTGCGGCACCAAAAGTAATGGCTGATTTCGCTAAGAAATTTGATGCTCTCAAAATTACTGGCGGCTTCATGGGTGCAACTGTATTGGATGCCGCTGGCGTTAATGCACTTGCAACTTTGCCTTCTTTGGACGAACTACGTGGCAAAATTGTTGGCCTACTTCAAGCACCTGCTTCGAAATTGGCATCAATTACACAAGCACCTGCTGCTCAACTTGCTCGCGTATTCAATGCTTATGCAACCAAAGACGCTGCGTAAAAATCGTTAATTTCGCTTTTGTATATTATTTAAATTATAGGAAATATTAAAATGGCTGATCTAGCTAAAATCGTTGAAGAATTGTCTGCGTTGACTGTTCTTGAAGCTGCTGAACTTTCAAAAATGTTAGAAGAAAAATGGGGCGTTTCTGCTGCTGCTCCTGTTGCTGTTGCTGCTGTTGCTGGCGGTGCTGCACCTGCTGCTGCTGCTGAAGAGCAAACTGAATTCACTGTTGTTCTTGCTGCTGCTGGCGACAAGAAAATCGAAGTGATCAAAGAAGTTCGCGCAATCACTGGCCTAGGCTTGAAAGAAGCTAAAGACCTTGTTGAAGCTGCACCTAAACCTGTTAAAGAAGGTGTATCTAAAGACGAAGCTGGCAAATTGAAAGAACAACTTGAAAAAGCTGGCGCAAAAGTAGAACTTAAATAGTTTTTACTTTAGCTAAATAATTTAAGCCCCGCATTGAGTTTCAGTGCGGGGTTTTTATTATTATTTATTTCTATATTATTGATTTAAAGTTGTTACTAAATTATCATATTTAAAAAAGTAGCAGAGGCATTTTGTAATGAAAAATAGATATATAATTCCTTTAATTCTTTTGCTATTACCCAGCATAGCATTATCGCAACCTAAAAAGGGCGAAAATCTTATGTTTGATATACCATCTGATTATAAACTTGGCGCAGACCTTTCTGATGCGGGATTTAACTTCTTTGAATTTGTTCCAGAGAAAGAAGATGTTAAAAGCTGGTCGAAAATGCTAACAATTCAGGTTTATAAGGGGATGCCAAAAAAAGGTTTTAAGGGCGAAGATATTCAAAAATTGCTTTCTGAGAGAATATTGCAAACATGTCAGGGTAGTGAAACAAAAAAAATTGATGGCGGCCTTATAAATTCCTATGATTTTCAAATTTGGCAGGCCTATTGCCCCTTAAGTCATATAACAAACAAAAAAGAATTTTTCTTAATTAAGACAATTGATGGAAACGATTCAATTTATGTAGTTCAATACGCCTTTAGCGATGAACCTAGTCAAAAAAATATTGATGAAGCTTTAGCGTATTTAGAGCATGTCACTGTTTGTGATACAAGAATAAAAGAGCAAAATTGTAAAATAGATCATTAGTTTGCAAAAATGAGTATTTGAAAATGTTGTACTAATAAATTAACAAAGAAATTGAATAGTAAAATTAATTCAATATCATTAGAGCAAGGCGGTAATGAAAAACCAACAAATCGAAATAGCAAAAGATTGCTTAAACGCCGCCGAAAATGACACATTAAACTTTCCTCAAATTGTTGGAAATCTAATTGCGGCGGGGTTTGAATCCTACACAATTGATTTTAGGCTTGGCAAAGCCTTTTATTTTTTACCAAGCGGTGAGGCGGTAACGCTTGATACACATAAAGTATCTGCCGAAATCGGCAAAGATTTTGATGTTGAAGCAATAAAAGCCGCAATTAAAGAAGCCCAACAACAAGTTGAAAATTATACATACAAAGGCTTTTGCAAAAAACTATGCAAGCGGGATGTGTTGGATATATCGTTTCATTTGTCGGAAAACGCGCAGTTTATTTCGGACGAACAGGCGAAACACACGTTGAGCATTTTCCACAATAGTTTGTGAAATTAATACCATTATTTTATCTAATAATTTTTTATATAGTGGTATTAATATATTCTATTGAAATTGTGATATTTGTTCATATATACCCCTTCACAATCCACCCAAAATCCTATAAGGACACGTCTGTCTGACTGATTCAGGACGTTTTATGGCTCATGCTTTTTGGCGTGGGTCAATTTTGCGTCTATTGTTTGCGGTGGTTAAGATTGGGTTCAGTCGCCCGGAATTGCCACGTTGTAGAATGTAAATATTGTTATTTTTCAAATCATTATAAGTCAAATTTAATTTGGCGCAAAATAAGGAATACACGATGACGTTGTCGTTCACAGGCAAAAAACGTATTCGTAAATCGTTTGGTAAAATTGTTGAAACAGTTACAATGCCAAACCTAATTGAAGTTCAAAAATCTTCATATGATCAATTCTTACAAATGGACGCAGAACCTAATGCCCGCAAAGACGAAGGCATAGAGGCGGTTTTCCGTTCAGTTTTCCCAATTAAAGACACGCAAAACCGCGCGACTTTGGAATATGTTTCATATGAATTCGAGCGTCCAAAATTTGACGTTGATGAATGTATCCGACGCGATTTAACTTTTGCTGCGCCTTTGAAGGTAAAACTTCGCTTGGTAACTTTCGAAGTTGATCCAGAAGGCGGCGAGCAGGCGGTTCATCTTATCAAAGACATTAAAGAGCAAGATGTCTATATGGGCGAAATTCCTTTGATGACTGACAAAGGAACTTTCATCGTAAATGGTACAGAGCGTGTAATCGTATCGCAAATGCACCGTTCACCTGGTGTATTCTTTGACCATGATAAAGGCAAAACCCATTCTTCTGGTAAATTATTATTTGCGGCGCGCGTTATTCCTTATCGCGGTTCATGGCTTGATTTTGAATTTGATGCCAAAGACGTAATCAACGTTCGTATCGACCGTAAACGTAAATTGCCTGCTACTTCTATGTTGTTGGCGCTTGGTTTGACGCCTGAAGAAATTCTTTCAACTTTCTATAAATCAATCACTTATTCTAAAAATAAAGATGGTTGGTCAAAACCATATTTGCCAGAACAATGGCGTGGTGAAAAACCAAATGCTGATTTGATTGATGCGGCAACTGGCAAAGTTATTGCCAAAGCTGGTGCAAAAATTTCTGCACGTGCGGCAAACAAACTTGCTGAAGATGGTGTTAATGCGCTTTTGGTTGCTGATGAGGATTTAATCGGTCGTTATGCTGCGTTTGACCATGTAAACCCTGAAACTGGTGAAATCTTCATCGAAGCTGGTGATGAAATTACCCATGTTGCATTGGTTGATATGAAAAATGCGGGCATTGAGGAAATCGATGTTCTTGCAATTGATGGTCAAAATACTGGCCCATGGATTCGCAATACTCTTGCGCTTGATAAAAATGACAGCCGCGTTGGTGCATTGACCGATATTTACCGCGTTATGCGCCCTGGTGAGCCGCCAACCCAAGACACTGCAGAGGCAATGTTCAATTCATTATTCTTCGAAAAAGAACGTTATGACTTGTCAAACGTTGGCCGTGTGAAAATGAATTCGCGCCTTGGCCTTGAATGTGATGATGAAGTTCGCGTTCTTCGTAAAGAAGATGTGATTGAAATCTTGCGCGTTATTCACGATTTGCGTGATGGCAAAGGCGAGATTGACGATATCGATAATCTTGGCAATCGCCGCGTTCGTTCGGTTGGTGAATTGATGGAAAATCAATATCGCATCGGTTTGACGCGTATGGAACGTACAATCAAAGAACGTATGGGTTCAATCGAAATCTATACTGTTATGCCGAATGATTTGATTAACTCAAAACCTGTTACGGCATCAGTTCGTGAATTCTTTGGTTCATCGCAATTGTCACAATTTATGGAGCAAACCAGCCCACTTTCAGAGAGTACGCATAAACGTCGTCTTTCTGCATTGGGCCCTGGTGGTCTTACACGTGAGCGCGCAGGCTTTGAGGTTCGCGACGTTCACATCACTCACTATGGTCGTATTTGCCCGATTGAAACACCAGAGGGTCCAAATATCGGTCTTATCAACTCATTGGCGACTTTTGCACGTGTAAACAAATATGGCTTTATCGAAAGCCCATATCGCAAAGTTGAAAATGGCAAACTTAAAGATGATGTTGTTTATCTTTCTGCAATGGACGAAGCAAAATATACAATTGCACAGGCCAATTCGATTGTTGATAAAGACGGAAACCTTGAGGAAGAACTTCTAGAGGCACGTGAAGCAGGTGAGGCGACAATGGCACACCGTGCAGACGTAAACCTTATGGACGTTTCACCTAAACAGGTTGTTTCGGTTGCTGCGGCACTTATTCCGTTCCTTGAAAACGATGACGCGAACCGTGCATTGATGGGTTCAAACATGCAACGTCAAGCGGTTCCTTTGGTTCGCGCCGAAGCGCCACTTGTTGGTACTGGCATGGAAGCTGTTGTTGCGCGCGATTCAGGTGCAACAATTGTTGCCCGCCGTACTGGTATTGTTGAACAAATCGACGGTACACGTATCGTTATTCGCGCAACTGCGGAAACTGACCCAACTAAACCTGGTGTTGATATTTATCGTTTGATGAAATTCCAACGCTCTAACCAAAATACTTGTATCAACCAACGTCCTTTGGTGAAAGTTGGCGATGAAGTTAAAGCTGGTGACATTATTGCTGATGGTCCATCAACTGATTTGGGTGAATTGGCTTTGGGGCGTAACGTTCTTGTGGCATTCATGCCGTGGAATGGCTACAATTTCGAGGATAGTATTTTGATTTCTGAACGTATCGTTCGCGATGACGTTTTCACATCAATCCACCTTGAAGAATTCGAAGTTTCAGCGCGTGATACAAAATTAGGCCCTGAAGAAATCACCCGCGATATTCCAAACGTTGGTGAAGAAGCCCTTCGTAATCTTGATGAAGCTGGTATCGTTGCAATTGGTGCCGAAGTTAATCCTGGTGACATTCTTGTTGGTAAAGTTACGCCAAAAGGCGAAACCCCAATGACACCAGAAGAAAAACTTCTTCGCGCAATCTTCGGTGAAAAAGCATCAGATGTTCGTGATACTTCAATGAAAGTTCCACCGGGCGTTGCGGGTACTGTTGTTGAAGTTCGCGTATTCAATCGTCATGGCGTTGAAAAAGATCAACGTGCAAAACAAATTGAACGTGAAGAAATCGAACAACTTGCAAAAGACCGCGATGACGAATTAGCAATTCTTGAACGCAATATTTACGGTCGTATGAAAGAAATCCTAACTGGTGCAGATGCTGTATCTGGCCCTAAAGGTTTCTTGGGCGGTAAAATTTCTGAAGATGATTTGCGTCAATTCTCTAAAGGTCAGTGGTGGCAATTTGCGCTTTCTGACGAAGCTGTAATGGCGGAAATCGAAGCGATTAAATCACAATATGATTCATCAAAACGCGAATTGGATTCACGCTTTGAGGATAAAGTTGAAAAATGTAAACAAGGTGATGACCTTCTTCCTGGTGTGATGAAAGTTGTTAAAGTGTTTGTTGCGGTTAAACGCAAACTTCAACCTGGTGATAAAATGGCGGGTCGTCACGGGAATAAAGGTGTGATTTCACGCATCAACCCAATCGAAGACATGCCATTCCTTGAAGATGGTACTTATGTTGATATCGTGTTGAACCCACTAGGCGTTCCGTCACGTATGAACGTTGGTCAGATTTTGGAAACTCACCTTGGTTGGGCATGTGCTGGCCTTGGTAAACAAGTTACCGAAGCATTAGAAGCATACCAACGTGCAGGCCAAAAAGATCAATATATCGCAACTTTGAAAGACATCTATGGTGAAGACCAAGAGCTTCCAACTACTGACGAAGAATTGATTACTTTGGGTGAAAACCTTGCAAAAGGTGTTCCGATTGCAACCCCTGTATTTGACGGTGCAAAAGAAAGTGACATTCGTCATTATCTTGCGAAAACTGGCAATAAAGAACATGGTCAATCGACACTTTATGATGGTCGTACTGGCGAAGCCTTCAGCCGTGAAGTAACCGTTGGTTACATTTATATGTTGAAACTTCACCACCTTGTTGACGATAAGATTCACGCCCGTTCAATCGGTCCATATTCACTTGTTACGCAACAACCATTGGGCGGTAAGGCACAATTCGGTGGTCAGCGCTTCGGTGAGATGGAGGTCTGGGCACTTGAAGCTTATGGTGCAGCTTACACCCTTCAAGAGATGCTTACTGTTAAATCGGATGACGTTGCTGGTCGTACAAAAGTTTATGAAGCTATTGCACGCGGCGAAGACAAATTCGATGCTGGTATCCCTGAATCGTTCAACGTTTTGGTCAAAGAGATGCGCTCTTTGGGTATGAATGTGGAATTAGTTGAAGCCCCAATGAGTGGTTTTGACGAAGATGATTTGGGTATTATCTAATTACAATTTCCGATGAGTGGCGGGGAAACCCGCCATCTCAAAGCTGTTAAATAACAGTAAGTTAAAAAGTTTTATTAAGATTGATTATCAATCAAAGATTCGGGGAAAAGGTTTATGAACCAACACGTATCGAACAGATTTGGCGTCCCATCTGAGTTACCACCATCATTTGATTCAATCCGCATTTCACTTGCGGCACCTGAACAAATTTTGGCGTGGTCACATGGTGAAGTTAAAAAGCCAGAAACCATTAATTATCGTACTTTCAAACCTGAACGTGACGGTCTTTTCTGCGCACGTATTTTCGGGCCTATGAAAGATTATGAATGCTTGTGCGGTAAATATAAACGTATCAAACACAAAGGTCTTACCTGCGAAAAATGCGGTGTTGAAGTTACTTTGCAACGCGTTCGCCGTGAACGCATGGGCCATATCGAATTGGCATCGCCAGTTGCGCATATTTGGTTCTTGAAATCACTACCATCACGTATTTCAACTATGCTTGACATGACGTTGAAAGATGTTGAGCGCGTTCTTTATTTCGAAAAATATATTGTTGTTGAACCGGGCATTACCCCATTCACTGAAAAACAACTTATTGACGAGCATGAACTTTATGAAGCCCAAGAAATGTATGGCGATGACAGCTTTACAGTTGGTATTGGTGCCGAAGTTATTCGTTCAATGCTTGCATCAATCAATCTTGAAGAAACTGCAAAAAATCTTCGTGAAGAGATTGCGGCTTGTACAACTGAATTGAAACCAAAGAAACTTGCAAAACGTTTGAAACTTATTGAAGCGTTCATGGTTTCTGGTAATCGCCCTGAATGGATGGTTATGACAGTTGTTCCGGTTATCCCACCAGAACTTCGCCCATTGGTTCCACTTGAAGGTGGTCGTTTTGCAACATCTGATTTGAACGATTTATATCGCCGCGTTATCAACCGTAATAACCGTTTGAAACGTCTTATCGATCTTCGTTCACCTGACATCATCATCCGTAACGAGAAGCGTATGCTTCAAGAAGCGGTTGACGCATTGTTTGATAATGGTCGTCGTGGCCGCGTTATCACTGGTGCAAATAAACGCCCACTTAAATCTTTGGCAGATATGCTTAAAGGTAAACAAGGTCGTTTCCGTCAAAATCTATTGGGTAAACGCGTTGACTATTCTGGTCGTTCAGTAATCACCGTTGGTCCTGATTTGAAATTGCATGAATGTGGCCTTCCAAAGAAAATGGCTTTGGAATTGTTCAAACCATTCATCTATCAACGTCTTGAAGCTAAAGGTTTGACCACAACGGTTAAACAAGCCAAGAAAATGGTTGAAAAAGAAAAGCCAGAAGTTTGGGATATCCTTGATGAGGTTATTCGCGAACACCCTGTAATGCTTAACCGCGCACCAACACTTCACAGACTTGGTATCCAAGCGTTCGAACCAAAACTTATCGAAGGTAAAGCAATTCAGCTTCACCCATTGGTTTGTACTGCGTTCAACGCCGACTTTGACGGTGACCAAATGGCGGTTCACGTTCCATTATCAATCGAGGCGCAGCTTGAGGCGCGCGTATTGATGATGTCAACCAACAACATTCTTTCACCTTCAAATGGTAAACCAATTATCGAGCCTTCACAGGATATCGTTTTGGGTCTTTATAACATTTCAACTGTGCGTGATGGCGAACCTGGCGAAGGCCGCGCTTTCCGTGACATGGGTGAAATTGAAGCTGCAATGGATGCGCACCAATTAACTGTACACGCTAAAGTTCGTGTTCGTTGGTATGGTGTTGACCAAGATGGCAATGATATTCGCCGTACAATTGAAACAACGCCTGGTCGTTATATGGTTGTGGATCTATTGCCACGCCATCCAAAACTTCAACCTGAAATTTGTAATGTGGTTCTAACTAAAAAAGAAATCGCAAAACTTATTGGTGAAGTTTATCGTTATTGTGGTCAAAAGGCGACTGTTATATTCGCTGACCAAATGATGAAACTTGGTTTCACCAAAGCTTTCAACGCAGGTATTTCATTCGGTATGGCCGATATGGTTGTTCCTGCGAAAAAAGTTGAATTGGTTGAAGCGGCTAAAAAAGAAGTTTCAGAATTTGAAAATCAATATTCTGATGGTCAAATCACCAAAGGTGAGAAATACAATAAAGTTGTAGACGTTTGGTCAAAATGTACTGAAAAAGTGGCTGATGCGATGATGGAAGAAATCGCAAAACCAAAAATCGGACGTGATGGCACACCACAATTAAACTCTGTTTACATGATGGCTCACTCTGGTGCGCGTGGTTCGCGTAACCAAATGAAACAGCTTGGCGGTATGCGTGGTCTTATGTCGAAACCTTCTGGCGAAATTATCGAAACACCGATTATTTCAAACTTTAAAGAAGGCCTATCGGTTCTTGATTACTTTAATTCTACCCACGGTGCGCGTAAAGGTCTTGCCGATACTGCGTTGAAAACTGCAAACTCTGGTTATCTAACCCGTCGTTTGGTTGACGTTGCACAAGATTGCATCATCACCGAAGAAGATTGCGGAACATCTGCTGGTATCGAATTGAAACCAGTTATCGAGGGTGCGGACATTATCGTTTCACTTGAAACCCGTATCTTGGGCCGCGTATTGGCAGAAGATGTGGTTGATCCTGAAAGCGGTGAAATCCTATACACTCGTGATACTTATTGCGATGAAGATATTTCAACTGCAATCGACAAAGCAGGGGTTCAAACTGTTAAAGTTCGCTCTCCTCTAACTTGCGAAACTCGTAATGGTATTTGCGCAAGCTGCTATGGTCGTGACCTTGCACGTAATACACGCGCAAATCTTGGTGAAGCAGTTGGCGTTATCGCCGCTCAATCAATCGGTGAGCCGGGTACACAGCTTACAATGCGTACATTCCACATCGGTGGTGCGGCGACAGTTGCCAATAACTCAAGCATGGATGCGGGTATTTCTGGTAAAATTAAATACCAAAATTCTGCAATCATTAAGCGCGAAAATGGCGAGATTATCTGTATCGGTCGTACAATGAGCGTTTCGGTTGTTGATAGCGATGGCAAAACCCGCCAATCACTTAAACTTCCGTTTGGTGCGCGCGTTCGCGTTAAAGATGGCGCAAAAATCGAACGGGGCGACAGACTTGCAGATTGGGATCCATATGCAACACCAATCATCTCTGAAATCTCTGGTCATGCAAAACTAGAAGATTTGGTTGATGGCGTTTCAGCGCGTGACGAATTGGATGAAAACACTGGTATTTCGTCTAAAGTTGTTATCGACTGGCGCGGTGGTGCGAAAACTTATGCTGATTTGCGTCCTTCAATCGTTGTATTGGATGCAAATGGTGAAGTTGCTAAATTGCCAAATGGCAAAGAAGCCCGCTATTCACTTCCAATCGGTGCAACACTTTCTGTTTCAGAAGGCCAAGAAGTTACCGCAGGCGACACACTTGCCCGTGTTGCAGCAGGCGGCGTAACATCACGCGACATCACTGGTGGTCTACCACGCGTTGCCGAATTGTTCGAAGCGCGTCGTCCAAAAGATCACGCAATTATCGCGGAATGCGATGGTCGCGTTGAATTTGGTAAAGACTACAAAAATAAACGTCGTATCAAAATCGTTCCTGATGATGAATCATTAGAACCAATCGAATACATGATTCCAAAAGGTAAACACCTTCCGGTTCAAGATGGCGATTGGATTAAACGCGGTGAACATATTCTTGCCGGCAACCCTGCACCACAAGATATTCTTGCGGTTCAAGGCATCGAAGCTTTGGCAGAATATTTGGTTGAAGAAATTCAAAAAGTTTATCGTCTACAAGGTGTGGGCATTAATGATAAACATATTGAAGTTATCGTTCGCCAAATGTTGCAACGCGTTGAAATCACTGATCCAGGTGATACTGATTTCATCAAAGGCGACGCAATCGATGAGATTGATTTGGCTGATGAAAACCGCCGTATGGAAGAATTAGGTCTTAAAGGCGCAACTGCGGCACCTGTTCTTCTTGGTATCACTAAAGCGTCATTGCAAACACGTTCATTCATCTCTGCGGCTTCGTTCCAAGAGACAACACGTGTTCTTACTGATGCGGCTGTAAACGGCAAATATGACACCCTTGATGGTTTGAAAGAGAACGTAATCGTGGGTCGTCTTATCCCTGCTGGTACTGGTGGTGCACTTCGTCGCCTTAAAGCGATTGCGGCACACCAAGATACACACGCAATCACTAAAGACGATGGCACAGAACATATCGAAGAAGGCTTGCCTGAAGGTATCTCTGAAGACTTTTAAAGGTCTCAAGCCAAATTTAAAATTTGGCTTGGTTTAAGCGGAAAGAAAAAATCAAAAAGCGTGGTTTTTGATTTTTTCTTGCTTTTTGGTTTTGAAAAAAGGGCATCATTTGATGCCCTTTTTTTATCCTTACCCGTTTGCGGGGAAGGTGGCAGCGTAGCTGACGGAAGGGGGACGGCGGACATTGCAAGTGCGCAGTTTTTTGTTTATTCAGCGCAAATGTCTAAACCCACCCAAGAAACACTGAATCCTGCCAATTATCCATTCAAAGCCATTATCCCAACGCGCTTTGTTGATGTGAATGCGGGTAATCATATTTCTAATATTGCAATCATTCAAATGTTTGAAGATGCGCGGGCAAGGTTTTATGATAATTTGGGTTTTGAAATTATCTGTGATGAATATGTGTTGATGATTGTTTCCAACACAATCGATTATTTCGCCGAAGCCCATTGGCCGCATGATTTGGAAATATATTGTAAAATCGAAAATATCGGCAATTCATCATTCAAATTGCGCCAATTTGCAATCCAAAATGGCAAAGCCGTGGCAAGTTGTTTACTTACCACGGTTCACACACAAAATGGGCGTGCTGCGCCAATTAATGCCAATTTGCGCGATAGATTGACAATTAAGGGCTAACAGCAGATCCCGCCAATAGCCCGCCATCAATGTTAAATTCACTTCCAGTAACATAGGCAGATGCATCAGATGCAAGGTAAAGCGCCATTGCTGCAACTTCATTGGTTGTGCCAAAGCGTTTTAATGGTGTGTCTTTAACAAAACCCGCCATTTTTTCTTCGCGGTCATCACCATCGCCAATTATTGCCTCCCACATTGGGGTAAGGATTGCAGCGGGGTGAATTGAATTGCACCTAATTTTTGTACCAATTTGCGTGCAATAAAGGGCAACACTTTTGGTATGATTACGAATTGCCGCTTTTGATGACGCATAAGCACAGGCATTGGGAATGCCAACCAAGCCTGAACGCGATGAAATATTTATGATAGAGCCGATGCCATTTGGCTTCATTGCTTTAATCGCATATTTGCAACCTAAAAACACGCCATCAAGATTGGTTTCATGAACTTTGCGCCAATCATCTAAACTTGCATTTTCAGGGTCGTGCGGCACAAAGACATATTCAAAACCCGTAAAGCCCGCATTATTGACCAAAATATCAAGCCGCCCATAATTTTTAGTGATTTCAGCAATTGCATTTTGCCATTCAATCTCATTGCGAACATCAAGTTTGATATATTTATTCACTTCAATTGGTGGGGTGTCATGCAAATCGCTATAAATTACAATTGCACCATTTTCTTCAAATGTTTTTGCAATTGCATAGCCAATGCCACGCGCAGCGCCAGTAACAAGCGCAATTTTGTTGTCTAAATTTTTCAAGATTATTTCCTTAAGTATAGTAGTGTTTCGCGCATAAAGCGCATCAATAAATAATTTTATCTTATGAAATCACGACACATATCCTTAAAAACTATAATCTACATGCAAATTAGATTTTGGTCAAATAAAAATGGGCGCATTATGCGCCCAATTCAGCTTGTGCTTTTGATTGTGGCCTTCTGGTAACCCAAATACAGGCGGCAATAATCCATAATGCATCAAACATTGGCATTCCAGATTGCTTTAAACCGACAATTCCGCTTGCCGTAAAATACAATCCAAAGGCCAAATCCAAAATTTGAATAATCGCCATTGCACGTATCCAAAAACGGTGTTTTTCAATATTATTTGAAATTATTATTAATGCCGCGCCATAAACCAAAAAGCGCGAAGCAAGCATTCCAAGTTGATAATGTATATCCTTTGGCGGAACGCTTTGCCCCATCGCCGATAAAATCATATCGGGTGCAAATGCAAATGCTATTCCAAGAATGATTTGTAACACCCCGATTAAAATTAGAAGATTTCGTTTCATTTTTCTTTTCCTTTCACTAAATCCCAATTTCGATTGGATTGAAATAGGGTTTTAGATTCTTTTTTCGCGTTTCTTATCCAAAAAACGCTTTTAAATTTTTGGACAACGCGCTTGATTAATTTATACAATCAACTATAAAAAAAGAAGTAGTTACAAAAAATATAGTTATAAATTTTTGAGATAAATATGAAATTGCTTAAGAAACATGTTCAAAATCAATGTGATACTGAATGCCCAATTGCAGTAACATCGAACGTAATTGATGGACGATGGACAACACTTATCATTCGCGAGCTTATGAATGGGAAGAAACGCTATAATGAATTATTGCGTTCATTGGTTGGAATTTCGCCGCGTATGCTTGCTTTGCGTCTTAAAATGCTTGAAGAAAATAAAATTGTATTACGCACAGTTTTTGATACAAACCCGCCAACAACTGAATATTCACTAACGAAATTGGGAAATGAATTTTCAATTGTTTTAAATGCAATGGCGCAATTTGGAAATAAGATACAAAATTATAAAGATGAAAAATAAAACAATTCTTTTCGACCTTGATGGCACAATTATCGACCCTGGCTTTGGAATCATAAAATCATATTGTAATGCGCTTAAGGCTTTGGGGCATGAAGATAAAATAACTGATGATATGAATTGGGTTATCGGCCCACCACTTAGGAAAAGTTTTGCCCAAATCCTTCCACCTGAATTAGTCGAAGAAGCAGTTGTAAAATACCGCGAATTTCACGCTGCCGGCGGATTAATAGAGGCAACAATTTATGATGGCATTCGTGAAACCATTATTGGACTTAAAGAAAATGGCTATCAATTATTTATCTGTACGGCAAAAAATGTTCCATTTGCTACAAAAAATATCGAACAATTTGATTTAAAGCCGTATTTCACCGAAATATACGGCTCACACCTTGATGGAACTTTTGATGATAAGGGTGAATTAATCGCCCATATTTTACAAACCCATAACCTTGACCCACAAAATACATTCATGATTGGCGATAGGGAACATGATATGATTGCCGCCCGCAAGAATAATGTAACAGGATATGGCGCGCTTTGGGGTTATGGAAGTTCAGAAGAATTATTAAATTCAGGTGCTAAGAAATTATTTGAAACACCAAATGAGTTTATGAATTTTATGAATTGAAATATGCTTTAATCATGAACAATAAACCAATATTCCAAGATATAAAAGACGCTCAATCGCGTATTGCCCCTTTTATAAATCAAACCCCATTCTTATCTTGCCCGCCATTGAATGATTTTCTTGGCGCGAATGTTTTTGTGAAAGCGGAATGTCTACAGCCGCGCGGTGCATTTAAAATTCGCGGCGCAACCAATGCAATTTTAAAACGCAAAGAAGAGGCTATTGCAAAGGGGGTTATCGCTTATTCAAGTGGTAATCACGCCCAAGGTGTTGCACTTGCCTGCAAACGCATTGGCGCAAAGGCAACAATAATTGTTCCACATGATGCGCCAACAATAAAACTTGAAAATGCAAAACAAGATGGCGCACAAATAATATTTTATAATCGCCAAACCGAAAAGCGCGAAGAAATTGGCGCGGCTTTACAAGAAAAAACAGGCGCAATATTAGTGCCGCCATACGACCACGAAGACGTAATCGCTGGGCAGGGGACAATTGGGCTTGAGATTGCCGACTTTGCAAAGCAAAAAAATATCGAATTTGACTATGTTTTAACGCCTGCTTCTGGCGGTGGTTTGGCATCGGGAATTGCATTGGCCCTTGAAGAATTATCACCAAAAACAAAAATGCTTATTGCCGAACCTTTGCATCATGAACGTTTGAAAAACTCACTTGAAAACGGCGCACGTGTTGAAAATGTAAAAGGATTACCGCTTTCAATCCAAGATGCACTTATGTCGCCAACATGCGGTGAATTAACTTTCCCGATTTTATATAGAAATGGCGCAAAAGCATTTGGTATCAAAGATGATGATTGTTTAAAAGCAATGAAATTCGCATTTGAAAATTTGCAAATTATTATTGAACCGGGCGGCGCAGCCGCACTTGCGCTTGCATTATCTGGCAAAGTTGATTTGGCGGGTAATAATATTTGTATTATCGCATCTGGCGGTAATGTTGATGCCGATTTATTTTACAAGGCAATAAAATAAAAATATAGCGGGTGCTTTTTTAAGCACCCGCTTTTTTTCTTTCGACCAAAACATGGGTTTTTTGTCTTTGTAAAACGTCGCCAAATTGATTTCTAGTTTCACTTTGCATAATAACAAAACCATGTTTTGGCCTTGAATTTATTGGCTTAATATCAATTACTTTTGTATAAACCTGAAGTATGTGGCCGGGTCTTGTTGGCGTTGGCCATGATAATTCAACGCTAGCACCAATCATGCCGCCTGCGAATTTCTTTTCAGCTTGAACGCTCAATCTCATACTAATTGAGGCAGTGTGCCAACCACTTGCCGCAAGTGCGCCAAAGAAGCTATTTTTTGCGGCTTCTTCGTCAATATGAAAAAATTGTGGGTCAAATTGTTTTGCAAATTCGATAATCTCCTCCTTGTTCATTTCATATGTATCGCTTACATATTCTTGCCCGATTTCAAAATCTTCAAAATAAAGGAGATTATCAGCCATTTTTAAACCTTTTTCACAAATTCAGTACGCAATACAAGGCCGCGAACTTTTTCAACATTGCATTCAATTTCATCAGGATCATCAGTAAGGCGGATATTTTTCGCAACAGAGCCGCGCTTTAAAGTAACACCACCAGAACCTTTAACCTTAAGGTCTTTGATTAAAGATACGCTATCGCCATCTTTTAAAATATTGCCATTGCTATCGCGAACGATAATTTCATCTTCGTCAGACATGTTCAATCCTAATGTTCTATGCGCTTTGGTTCATTGCGCGTTACGTAAATTGCACCCAAAAGTGCAAGTGCGATAAGGCATGATGATAAAATCATCGCTGCGCCTGGTAAGTTCAAGCTTTTACCTGTTGTAATAAAAAACTCGAAAATATGGGAAAAAACTGGTGGACCAAGAATGCCTGCCGTTGCGGTCATTGAACCCAATGCACCTTGAAGGCGCCCTTGTTCAATTGGCGAAACTTTGGATGTAAGGAATGCCTGAATTGATGCGCCATAAACACCCCACAAAGCGGCAAAGCCAATCGAAAGATAAACAAAAATAGGCTTATTTGCCAAGCCATAGCCTAAAAATCCAATTGAACCACATATAAGGCCAAAATAAAGCGCGTATTTTTCGCCAATTGCGCCAACAATGCGCTTTATAAGCCCGCCTTGAACAATAACACCCGAAATGCCGACCATCATCATAAGCATTCCTGCTTCTTTTTGTGTCCAACCATAACGATAATTGGCATATAAAACAAAAGTAGCGGGAAGGGCGATATGGGCAACATCATTCAAATATTTGATAATTGCCAAAGCGCGAACTTCTTTATTATCACGGAAAAATTCAAGCGCAGCGACAGGGTTTGCTTTTGACCATTTAAAGGCGGTTCTTTTTTCTGGTGGCAAACTTTCTTTTAAGAATGTAAGGCCAAAAAAGAATGAAATAGTTGATGAAATTGCGGCAAAATAAAGCGGTAATTGAAGGTTTTTTGCCCCCATGATCCCACCAATCGCAGGCCCCAAAACAAAACCCAAACCAAATGCTGCACCCAAAAGGCCAAATTTTGCGGCGCGTTTTTCGGGTGCTTCTGTATCAGCAATATATGCATAGGCGGTTGAAACACTTCCCGATACAATTCCTGATAGGATGCGCGAAAATAATAAAACCCATAAATTTGGTGCCAAAGCACCAATTAAAAACGCAATTGCCTGCCCACCATTTGAAACCAAGAAAATTGGTTTGCGTCCAAAATGGTCTGATAAAGATCCTAAAACAGGGGAAGCAAAAAATTGCGCAATTGCCCAACCTGTTGCAAACCATCCTGTTACAAGTGCTGCATCGGCAATATTGCCGCCCGCAAGTTTTGAAACCAAATGCGGCATAATCGGAATAATAATCCCGATAGAAAGCATATCAAGCGCAACAGTAAGGAATACGAATATGAACCCTGATTTATTATTTTGTGTTTCCATCAAAGCGCTTTGCCCAAATTTGCCGATAAATGCAATATATTAGCCAATAATTAGTGTGTTTTAAGCATTTTCTACCTTAAGGCTTGACTTTATGATTGCTTTGCTTCAAAGAGCCATTTCGCACTTGCGAAATCGTATAAAAACTGGCGTGAATTGGCGGCACAATCAAAAAGGAATTCAGATGAATTCTAATAGTGCATAAGGCCAAAAGGTTTTCCCCTTTAATCGTATTCCCCTTCCACGCAGGGCAAATACATAGATAAATGCGTGGTTTTTGGGTGTGCAATTGTGCGCGCCCCGATATTCGCGCTTAAGAAAAAGAATGATTGTGAATAATTTTGAAGGCTTTGGCCTAAATGAAACCCTTTATAGGGCTGTTGAAAAGAAAAAATACAAAACACCAACCCCTATTCAAATTCAGGCCATCCCTGAAATTATGCGTGGAAAAGATATTTTAGGTATTGCGCAAACTGGTACTGGTAAAACTGCCGCTTTTGCATTGCCGATTTTGCACAAATTGCTTGCCAATAGAATTGACCCGCCAAAACGTAGTTCGCGCGTTATAATTCTTGCCCCAACCCGTGAATTGGTGTGGCAAATTACCGATAGTTTCAAAACTTATGCCGATGGCACAAGTTTGAAAATTTTCGCCCTTATGGGTGGCGTTGCGCATAAACCGCAAATCGAAAAACTTATTAAAGGTCTTGATGTTTTGGTGGCAACCCCTGGTCGTCTTATGGATCACATAAGTGATAATAATTTCCGCCCAAAAGATTGCGAAGTTTTGGTTTTGGACGAAGTTGACCAAATGCTTGATATGGGCTTTATCGGTTCGGTTCGCCGCCTTGCAAGTAAAATGACTGCGCATCGCCAAAATCTATTCTTTTCGGCAACAATGCCAAAAGAAATTCAATCTTTGGCAGATGAATTATTGCATAACCCAACCCGCATCGAAGTTGCACCTGTTGCCACTGCCCAAGAATTGGTTGACCAAAATATCATCTTTATCGAAGCAGGTAAGAAAAAATCACTTTTGGTTGATTTGTTCGAAGGCGAACATTTATCAAAAGTAATGGTCTTTACCCGCACAAAATTTGGCGCCGATAAAATCGCCCGCCACATGTCACATTTTGGTATTACAAACGTAATTATCCATGGCGGCAAAGCCCAAGCGCAACGTTCAAAATCATTTGAAGCATTCCGTGCAGGTAAAGTGCGCGCAATGGTTGCAACCGATGTTGCGGCACGCGGTATTGATATTAAAGAAATTTCGCATGTTATCAATTTTGATATGCCAACCACACCAGAAGCATACGTTCACCGCATCGGCAGAACGGCACGTGCCGGTATGTCGGGCCATGCATATTCACTTTGCACCCAAGGTGAAATGGGCTTGTTATACGCAATCGAAAAAACCACACGTCAAAGCATCAATAAAATTGATCGCCGCAATGATGTTGGCCTTATTGCCGATAAATTGGTTGCACTTCCTGAATTAAAATATGAAGAGCGTGAAGAAGGTGGTCGCGGTCGTGGACGTGGTGAACGCGGCGGTGAACGCCCTGAACGCCGTGGTAAATTTGGTGATCGTGGTCGTTCAGACCGTGGTGAGCGTTCAGAACGCCGCCCTGCGCGCCGTGATTTTGTTGAAAGCCAAGAAGATAAAGCAGCATGGAATGTTGTTGAAGCTGCCTTGGGCGGTGAAAGCAATCACGAAATCGTTGAAACAGGTTCATTCACACGCAAACCGCGCCAAGATGGTCGTAAATCACGTGATAACGCATCTAACCCACCACGTGAATTTAATCGTGAAGGCCGTTCAGAAGGCCGCCGCCCAGAGGGTCGCTCTGGCGCGCGTTCGGAAGGTGGCTATCAAGGTCGTTCTGGTGGTCGTTCAGAAGGCGGGCGTTCTGAACGTCCTGCACGTTCATTTGATGATAGACCAAAACGCGATTTCGGCGACAGACCAAACCGTAGCGAAAGACCTGCACGTTCGTTTGATGATAGACCAAAGCGTGATTTTGGTGACCGTCCTGCGCGTTCATTCGACGATAGACCTAAACGCGATTTTGGTGACAGGCCACAAAGAAGCGAACGCCCTGCGCGCTCATTCGATGACCGCCCAAAACGTGATTTTGGCGATAGACCTGCACGTTCTTTTGATGATCGCCCAAAACGTGATTTTGGTGACAAGCCAAAACGTGATTTTGGTGGTCGTTCTGAAGGTCGTTCTGACAATCGCTCGGAAAAACCACGTTCATTTGGTGGTAAACCTTCATTCGGTGATAAACCAAGAAGCTTTGGCGACAAGCCACGTGGCTTTGGCGGTAAACCATCGGGTGGTCGCCCATCATCAAGTCGCCCTGCGGGTGGCAATGATAGGCCGAAACGCAAAACTTTCGCATAATTTTAAAGCCCCGCCAAATGGCGGGGTTTTTTATTGCCTTATTTTTGTCATCAACTTGATGTTAATTCATAATAGGTAAGGTAAGCAAAAATAAAGGAATATAGATTGCGGTCTTTTTTATTTGCAGTTTTTTACTGGGTAATTTCGATTTTCTTTGGCATTTCATTGGCAATTTTGGGTTTATTTAGGCTTTCCAAAGCGGCGCGCGGCTTAACTGTATTATACGCACGTTTAATGCGCCTTAATATGAGTTTGGTGGCGGGTATTAAATTTGAATATCGTGGTATGGAACGCCTGCCAAAAGGGCCATATATTATTGCCGCCAAGCATCAATCTTGGGGTGATGGTTTTGGGGCGATGGGCTTTTTTGGCGATGTTGCCTTTGTTACTGGTGATCATCTTGAAAGATTTCCACTTCTGCGCGGGGTTTTAAAATCATTGGGCGCGATTGTGGTTGATAATTGCGGTGGTCACAAAATGCGAAACCGTCTTACTGAGGCTTTTGATACTGCCGCAACCGAGGGGAGGAATGTTCTTATTTATCCCGAAGGTCATTTGGTGAAAATTGGGCATCGTATCAAATATAGAAGCGGGGTTTATCACCTTCAGCAAGCCTGTGGCTGGCCTGTTGTGCCTGTTGCCACCAATCTTGGGCTTTTTTGGGCGCAGGAGAATTTCAACAAAGAAGGCGGAACCGCGATTGATGAAATCCTTGAACCAATCCCTGCGGGTCTTTCAAAAGAAGAATTCATGACCCGCCTTGAAACCGCCCTAAACGAAGGCTCAAAACGCCTATGCGAAGAGGGGCAGGCGAAGCATCCATATTTGTCACAGGCAAACGTAAAATGGCCTGATGAGATAAATAAAGTGATGTGATTTCTCCTTCCCAATTATTGGGAAGGTGGCGGCGAAGCCGACGGAAGGGTAAGCGATTTTGCAAAAACCGCTTTGCCATAAGGCAAAAACAAAGGCATTGTTATTTGTTGAACCGTCTTACCCCTCAGTCACCTGCGGTGACAGCTCCCCAATAATTGGGGAGCAGTTTTCTATCCTTCCCAACCTTGGCTAGCATAATTGTGCATTTAAAAAATATTTCACGATTTCGCAGCCCTTTACCTTGCAACAAATCGCGCTCTGGTATAGGCCAAAAACATATAAATCAGGAAGAATTCATGTCTGTAAATGAAAAAGATGTGCGCAAAATTGCAAAGCTTGCAAGGCTTGCAATTGCGGATGAAAAAGTGCCCGTAATGGTCGATGAATTAAATGGCATTCTTAATTGGATTGAAATGCTTGGTGAAGTGAATGTTGATGGCGTTGAGCCTATGACTTCGGTGGTTGCCAAGGATTTGCCAATGCGTGACGATGTTATCAATGATGGCTTTATTCAGCAGCAGATTGTTAAAAACGCGCCAAAATCTTCGCATGGTTTCTTTATTGTTCCAAAATCGGTTGAATAGATGTCTGACTTAACAAAACTTACTTTAAAATCTGCCCTTGATGGCATGAGCAAAGGCGATTTTACGTCTTTGGAATTAACCAATGCGTTTTTGGACAAAATTGATGCGCAAAACCCGACCTTAAACGCATATACTTTGGTCACGCATGACCACGCGCGTGAAATGGCGAAAGCATCTGATGCGCGCCGCAAAGCAGGGCAGGTGGGTGATTTAGAAGGCGCACCATTGGGTATTAAAGACCTATTTGCCACCAAAGGTTTCCGCACGGCTGCCTGTTCAAAAATTTTGGGTGAATTTAAACCCGAATATGAAAGCACGGTAACATCGCAATTATGGCGCGATGGCGCGGTAATGCTTGGCAAGTTGAATATGGATGAATTCGCAATGGGTTCATCAAATGAAACTTCGGCATTTGGCCCTGTGATAAACCCATGGCAAGTTGAGAAAAAACTTACCCCTGGTGGTTCATCGGGTGGTTCGGCATCATCGGTTGCCGCTGATTTGTGCCTTGGTGCAACTGCAACTGATACGGGTGGTTCAATTCGCCAACCTGCTTCATTCACTGGCACAGTTGGTATTAAGCCAACTTATGGGCGTTGTTCGCGTTGGGGCATTGTTGCATTCGCAAGCAGCCTTGACCAAGCGGGTCCAATTGCCAAAAATGTTGAAGATTGCGCGATTTTGCTTAAATCAATGTGCGGATATGATGCCAAAGATTCAACCTCATTAGAGGCTAATGTCCCTGATTTTGCGTCATTCATCAATAAAGGCGTTAAAGGCCTTAAAATCGGTGTTCCAAAAGAATATCGCATGGATGGAATGCCAGAAGAAATCAACCAATTATGGGAAAATGGCATTGAATGGTTGAAGGCAG
>JAPUEP010000042.1 GCA_027492515.1 Hyphomonadaceae bacterium | reverse complement strand
CATCAATAATTGATAAAGCATTGGAAAATGCAATCATTACAGCGCCCGAAGCGCGCGATAAAGAAATGCTCGAAAAACTTGCTATTTTGCTTTCTTGATTTGCGGTCTATCGCCTTCAAAATAAAATTTATTTTGATGATTGAATTTTAGACCATTATTTTCAAGGCTTATTTTTTCCAAAATTTGCAAGATTTGAGTATCATCAAATGAATGCTTCCCTGATGTTACAAAAACCGCATCCATCGCAATATTTGCCTTTTTTGCATTATCTTCAAGCATTGCACCATGCGCCACGGGAATGGTTTCATCTTCAAGCCCATGGACAAGAACATAAGGTTCATCAAGCTTTGTAACCGCCTTGGCATTGTCAAATGGATCGGCAATAAGCATTTTTCCATAAAATGGAACAAAGGCATCAACATTATAAAATGTGCCATAAGTAACAACCATATCAAGCTTGTTACGAAGTGCTAAATCAAGCGCGACCGCACCGCCCAATGAATGCCCAAAAACAATGATTTTGCGATCACCGGCAATTGATTTGGCATATTGATAAAAAGCATCGGCATCCATCGCCACACCTTTTTGGGTTGGCTTACCTGGATTTTGCGAATAACCGCGCCATTCGGTGCTTATGACGCCGAAACCTGCATCAGTAATATGGCGCATATATTTTAAAACGCCGCGCGCACTTGAGGCATTACCATGAAATACAAGAAGGATTGGCTTGTCACCCTTTGGTGGAACATAAATGCCCTTTAGTTTTAATTTATCGGCGGTTTCAACTTCTATAAATTTGGCATCAGGTGTTAATTCATCAAGGCTTAATGCCTTTGTCAGCGGCTGAAAAATCGCATTTCTAACAGGGTTTGCACATGCACTTGTTGTGAATAAAGTTATGGCCAAAAATGCCATAGGAATAATTCTTCTTTTCATTATCATACCTTTTAAAAACATAGTGCAAGTTTCGGAGCGTTTTTCAAATGAAAATTGATTAATCCACACAAAAGGAGTTTTCAATGTTTCAAATCCAACCACTTAATTACGAAAAATTCGCGCCATATTTTAATATGGATAATGATGAACTTGGGCTGAATAAGGGCATAATAACAAAAGTTGCAGCGCCCCTTGCCTATCCATGCCGTATAAGTCTTGATTTTGGTGAAGTGGGTGAGGAAATCTTGCTTATCAATTATAATCACCATGATGCAAATTCGCCATATAATTCAAATTACGCAATTTTTATTCGCAAAAATGCCCAAGAAATTAAACTAGCGCCAAATGAATTAGCGCCAGTTTTTAAACGAAATTCACCAATTGCCTTGCGCGGTTTTGATAAAAATGGCTTTCTACAATCCGCAGAAATTGAAATGGGGCCAAAGATAGCAAATAATATTGAAAAATTCTTTGAAAACCCGCAAATAGAATATATTCATGCGCATTTTGCGGCCTATGGCTGCTATGCGGCAAAAATTGTGAGGGCTTGATGCAAGATAAAATTATAAAAATCGCCCAATATATTTGCCAAAATTGCGATGAAACCCTGCCCCTTTCCTTCCTTGCAAGAATGGCAGGGCAAAGCCCAAGCTATTTTCAAAAAGCCTTTAAGGCACAAATTGGATTATCGCCAAAAGAATTGCAAAAAACCGCAAGAAAGAAGATATTCAAAGAACATTTGAAAACTTCAAATAATATTATTGACGCAATTTTTGCCTCTGGCTTTGGTTCAACAAGCCGTGTTTATGAAAATATTGATGCGATTGGAATTAATCCAAAATCATACAAAAAAGGTGCAAAGGGTGAAATAATATATTATTCAATCAAGCCCGCCAAAGATTTCAAAATCCTTATGGCTGCAAGTGAAATTGGGGTTTGTTCGGTTGAAATTGGCAATGATGAAAATGCGTTATTCGCGGGCTTAAAAGATGAATTTCCCAATGCGCAATTAAAACAAACCAATGACAGCCAAGAGCTTAATGATTGGCTTGATGCTTTAATTGAATATCTTAATCATAATGGCGTGCGCCCCAATTTGCCGCTTGATTTGCGTGGCACGATTTTACAAGAGAAAATATGGCGTTTTTTAACCCAATTACAAAAAGGCGAAACCATATCTTATGGCGCGCTTTCAGATAGGATTGGCCTTTCAAATGGTGCGCGCGCCATTGCAAATGCAGTTGGCAAGAATAAAATTGCCATTTTAGTGCCATGTCACAAAGTTTTGCGTATGGATGGTTCGATTGGTGGCTATAAATGGGGCGCAAAAATCAAAGAAAAACTTTTACAAGAGCAATTATAATTATTTATTCGAATTAATCGCCAAAGGCCATTCAACATCAGCTTGTGATAAATGCGGATGTGTCTTTTGGCCTTCTTCACAAAGAATTTTCGAGGATTCATTTAATTGATTTTCAAGAATTTCCATAAATTCATTTTTTGAAAGCCCCGCAGGAATAGGCTTAATAAATTCATTAATCGCAGTCCCCAGCTCTTTCTTCATATCGCGGCATGAACAAATAAGCCCATGATTCGTTGCAACTGTAATACCCTGCCAACCCGATGCCTGTTGTAAGTTATAAATACCAGAGCGATAACGAATTCTTTCACCAATTTTTACCAAATTGCCTTCAGGGTAAATAAGAACATTGCGCCCTTCTTCATGCGCAATTTTAAATGCTTCTTTGACTCGAATTGTCGATGATTTTGTGACTTTTTCGGCAACAACGATTGCGCCAATATTCTTTAAAACCTGCTTCATTAATGGATAGGCTTCAACATGGTCACCCACCACAATCGCCAAATCGCCAAGCAAGCCCATAATCATATAGCCATCGCCCCATGATTGATGCTTAGATGCAATTATATAAGGTTCATCCTTCGGAAGATGTTCAAGGCCACGAAATTCAAATTCAATGCCCGCAATATGGCGCATCGCCCAAGACATAGTCTTCGCATAAGAAACCGCAAGTTTACGCGAAATCTCGGCGCTTTTAAACATGCCAAGCAAATAAATGGCAAAGCCATAAAATATAGTAATTACCCAATATGCAATATTAAAAATAAAAGATCGCATGCGTTTCCCAATTATTTAGATTTGTCTAAATTCCTTAAAACCCCATTTTTTTGCGGCTTCAAAAAACTTTGCATCATTTTCACCAGTAGAAAAAGCACTACTTAAGACTGAATTATTTTTGTTATTTTCAAGTTTTAGCAAATCAATTAGCCTTTTGGCAATGGCTGAACCTGAATCAATAAAATCAATATTATTGGCATATTGTGCAAGATATTTTTTGACCAATGGATAATGGGTGCAGGCAAGGATTATTTTATCAATTTTATCGCCATCATTTTGATTTATAAGGCCACGAATTGCATCTTCAATAATTTCAAGGTCAATATTGCCAGTTAAAATATAATCTTCGGCGGCACGCGCAAGTTTTGGTGGGCCGTATCTTATAACTTTCACATCTTGGGCATAATCTTCGATTAATTGATCTGTATATGCACTTCCGATTGTGCGCGGCGTTGCCAGAAGGCCAATTACCTTGGATTGGCT
>JAPUEP010000041.1 GCA_027492515.1 Hyphomonadaceae bacterium | reverse complement strand
ATCGCCATGAACGTCATAAGAGAAGCCTAAGCGTGGTTGGAATAGGTTGGTTGGTGATTCACGGTTTGAGCCGTTAGAGATAAAGTCATTTGCATTATATGCTTTATTAAAGCCAACATGCGCGCGCAAAGCCGCTGCAACATCAGATGGGGTAACCCATTTGTTGTTCATCATATTGGTTTCATAATCCCAACGGATACCAAGGTTGAAAGTCCAATGTTGGTCTAAAATCCAATCGTCTTGGATATATGCACCTAATTGAGTATTGGTTGCGCCCAATAATGGATCACCATCCATAACTTTTGCAGCTATAGGTGTATTATTTCCACCAAGGACATATGTACGAACGTCATAGAATAGTTCAGGGTTGGAAACAGGAATTGCTTCAGATGCTTCATATTCATAACGTGCGATTTTACCACCAATTTTCACTGTATGGCGACCGTGCCAATCAATATTAGATAAAGTTACTTCATCTTTCAAAGTAGTGTTAATTTGGTTTTTGTCTTGCGCGTATGGAATACCACCAAATGTAGCTGCAACACGGCTTAAATCAGTTATAGCAGTAGTTTGTGCTATTGGTGTTTTTACAAGTGTAATGCCAGGTGCAATTGAAGTTGGTCTTTGTCCCCAATTATTTTTTTGGTAAGATAAAGATGCTTCGTTTACAAAGTTTTCACCACGGTGACGCCATTTTAGCAAAGCAAGTTTTTCATCTTGTGCTTGTGAGTTACCACGGTCATATCCAGTTGTTCCGCCAAAGCCGCGAAGATCATCTTCTTTACGTGATTTTAGTTCCAAATCAAAAGTGTCAACGTCACTCATAAGATAGGTTAATTTACCCCAATAAGTATCTTGGCTGAAGTCTTTTGCGAAAGAACCGTTATATTTAGATGCTAATGCACTTGCTAAAGCAGTCATTGATGCAGTTGCTGTTTCTGTACCAGGGCTAACAAGCATTTGTGAAGCAGTTGGCATTACAACAGAATCAGCAGGTCTGCTATCACGGCGAATTTCAGCAGAAGCCGCCCAGAACAATTTATCTTTAATAATCGGGCCAGACATTGTGGCGCCATATTCTTTATTAGACAAATCAGGTTTTGGATTTGCACGTTCATAATATGGCTGACCAATCATGCTTTTAGATTGGTAGTTTCCAAAAACAGAACCTTTGAATTTGTTTGTTCCTGTGATTGTTACCGCAGTAATAATTGCAGAAGATGCCTGTTCATATTCAGCTTTAAAGTTTTGTGTTGAAACTTTATATTCTTGAATTGCGTCTTGTGGGAAAGGGTTACCACGTGAAGCATCTTGACCAGCGATACCACCTTGAAGAACTTGGTTCTTTTGGCTCATACCATCGATAAATAAGTTAACAGCATTTGCACTTGAAGCTCCCGCTTGAACCACTTTACGTTCAGGGTCAGTTGAATATGAAACACCCGGTGCTAAAGCTGCAAATGACAAGAAGTTACGACCATTTTGCGGGATAGTTTCAATTTGTGTTTTTGAAACTGAAGTCGCAACCTCTGAAGTTCTAACTTCTTTTCTGCGACCTATAACAGTAACAACTTCTGTTGCTTTTGACATATCAGAAGTCAAAGAAGTGGTTTCACCAACTGTCAAAAGAACCGATTCTGTCAGAACTTTACCATCAGGCGACTTAAAGGTCACATTATATGTACCTGGTCTTAATCCAACGATGCTATAAGAACCGTCAGCTTGAACACTTACAGTTGCTTTTGCGCCATTGTCTACGTTAGTTGCGGTTACTTTAGTGCCAGCAGGGGCGGACATCACATGTCCTTGCAAGCCTGAAGTGGTTTCAACAGCCATTGCAGGTGTTGAAGACATAAGCGCAAAACCAACAGCCGTGCTTAATGCAAAAGCTGAAGCGCTTACGCTTAGTAACCTAATTTTATTGAAGCATCTCATTCAATTCCTCCCTCAGAAAGCTTCTTCGCGAATTTAGTTTCGATAATTCGAAAACTGTTTTAATGGAGGGGTGAGTAAACGTTTGCGCATTTATTATAACAGAACCCAGCTTTGTTACACCTTACGTGTAAACATCAACTGCGCCTCCTCCGATTAAAATATTTTTGTAACTAAATTTTATATTTCTATTTGTGTAAACGTTTACAGAAAGCTTGTCAATAAAATTATAAGCCAGTATGTTTTGATGTAGGCTATGGTATAATATATTGATTTATAACATTATTTATTTTTAAATTAATTCAAAATGTCACTTTTGAAACAATTTTTTATAAAATCTGCGTGAGGAATGAAAGATTTTGCATTCTCAAGAATGACATATTCAATATTTTTTAAATATGAAACTAAATCATCATCAGGGATAAGATTTGTCATAGGGTCTGGATTGATTTCTAATCCTTGTCCTAACAGAACTTGAACCCAGCTTTCTTCCTTAAATAATTCGTTATCAGTTTGAAAGAAGCGCCCAGAAGATTTGAAAAGATTAAGCCTTTGCGATAGGCTATCTGGAATTTCCATATTCTTACAATATTTCCAAAATTCAGTATCGCTTCTGTTTGTTACTTTATAATGGGCAATAATAAAATCACGGATAAATTCATATTCAATTTCTGTTTGCCTATTATATTCATCAATGTCAGTTTGTGAAAATTTGTTTGATGGGAAAAGCGATATTAGACGTAAAATCGCAGTTTGTATTAGGTGAATAGAGGTTGATTCTAAGGGTTCCAAAAAGCCGCTAGAAAGCCCTATTGCAACGCAATTTTTTTTGAAAACTTCTTTTCTTTTTCCCGGCGTGAATTTTACTAATTTTGGCTCGTTTAAAATTTCCCCATCAAGATTATTCAATAATCTATCCAGTGCTTTTTCATTGCTAATATAATTGCTTGAAAATACGTGACCATTACCAATTCGGTGCTGTAAAGGTATGCGCCATTGCCAGCCGCTTTCAAGAGCTGTGGAGCGCGTATATGGCGTTAATTCATTTGCATTCGTACAACCAATTGCATATGCGCTGTCACATAATAAATATTTTGAATATGAATCAAATTCAGATCCTAATGTTTGTGAAATTAAAATACCGCGCGCGCCAGAACAGTCGACGAATAGGTCACCTGATATGCTACTTCCGTTTTCTAAATTTAAAGATTCGATGAAGCCATTTTCAGGATTAACATTAACTTTAATTATTTTGCCTTCGGTTCGCTTTACACCGTAATTTTGGGCGATTTTGCGTAAATATTGTCCAAATAAAGCTGCATCAAATTGGTAGGCATAATCGAAATCTGCCATTGGTGAATTTAAATCTTGCCCATTTGGCATTGCAAACTTATTCATACGCGCAGCAACAACACCCAAAGAATAATTATCTAAATCTTTTAATTTAGCTTTTTCTTTTAATTTAGACCAAAATTGATATGTGCGCATCCATAAAAGGTCTGTCCCAACTTTTCCAAAGCCATGAATATAGGTTGTGTTCTTTTCACGCCAATCAACAAATTCAATACCCAATTTGAAAGTACCTTGGGTGGCTTTCATCATTTCTACTTCGTTTAAGCCAAGCAATTGATTATATATTTTTATAGCAGGTATAGTTGCTTCACCAACGCCAATAATTCCAATTTCGTCACTTTCAACAAGTTCG
>JAPUEP010000040.1 GCA_027492515.1 Hyphomonadaceae bacterium | reverse complement strand
GTGGCAATGGGTTTGCGCGCGCTTCATCAAGATATTTGGCGCTAATTGGTTTTAAATTATCATCCAAATCAATCAAAAGCGGATTACCAGTTGGAATTTCAACTTGCATGATTTCATCTTCATCAAGGCCATAAAGATGCTTAACAATTGCGCGCAAACTATTGCCATGTGCCGCAATTAAAACATTACCTTCTTTAAGCGCAGGAACAATATCAGAATTCCAATAAGGAATCACACGTTCCAAAGTGGTTTTAAGGCTTTCAGTATCAGGTAATTCATTTGCGGGCACATTGGCATAACGTGCATCATGCGAAGGATGGAATTCATCATCTTTTGAAAGTGGCGGCGGCGCAATATCATAAGAGCGACGCCAAATGCGCACCTGCTCATCGCCATGTTTTTGCGCTGTTTCTGCTTTATCAAGGCCAGTTAAAGCACCATAATGACGCTCATTTAAACGCCAAGATTTTTTTTCGGGCAAATAGCATGCGCCCATAGACGTAAGTGCCAACCAAAGTGTGCGAATTGCGCGGGTTTGGAATGATGTAAAGGCCTGCGAAAATTGAATGCCAGAGGCTTTTAGTAATTCGCCAGATTTTGAAGCCTGCTTTTCACCTTCTTCGGTAAGATTTACATCAACCCAACCAGTGAAGCGATTTTCAAGATTCCATTGTGATTGACCATGACGAATAAGCACAAGTTTTGGCATTTTTGCCCCCTTTTTCCAATAGATTGCGCTTCTATAGCTAAAAAAAATGTGGTTTCCAATGTTTTTGCAGTTATTTTTTTGCGTCATAAAATCACTTAAAAAGGGAAAATGAAGCGAGATTTGTGAATATTTGCTTCAAAATTCATCAAAACCAGTCAAAAATTGTGCAAGTGCGTAATAAAACACCTAGAATTGCGTTTTTGGGGGCTAAACATGCAAAAAAACATTTGCTTATTTCGCAGGTGCGAACTATATTGAACCTATGACGAGTTTTCGTCATTAGCCCTTTCGGGCGTTTCCTCCCTTGTAACTTTATTCTGCCAGGCCTTGTGCCTGGCACTTTTTTTATCATTTAGGGGAAATTTGAAATTATTGTTTCATAAATTGGGACATTGAATCAAAAAATTCACCAAAAATATTTTGCAAATTTTCAAAATTATCAGTCTTTTCAAATGTTTCTTGGTTTGCATAAAGCGCACGATTAATTTCAATCTGAACCGCATTTATATTTTCATGTGTTTTTGCATGGGTTTGGGTTATATAGCCACCAGCATATGGTTGATTTAGGCGGGTTTTAAGGCCTTTTGATTTAAAAAAATCAATTATTATATTGGTAGTTCTTAAATTTGCGCTTCTGCTATGAAAATTTCCAATAATAATATCACACTGATTTGTGCCAAGTGCATCCTTTGGCATTGAATGAATATCAATTAGCAAGGCTTTGGCAAAATTGTTTTTAAAACTTTCAATCTTATTCTTTATAAAGTCGTGATACGGGATGTGAATATTATTTATTCGCGCCTCAACATCAATTATGGGAATTTTTTTGCGATAAATATTGGTATCTTTATGAACAAGGCGCGCGATTAAGCCAATACCCGCCCGTGAATATGGGCAATAGGCATTGGTTTTAATGCCATCAATTAATTTCACATCTAATGAATGTTGTGGTCGATTAAGATCAATATAGGCGCGCGCATAATTGGCCTTAATCAATGTTGCGCCATAATTTATTGCACTTAAACATAATTCATCGGTGAATAAATCCTCCATGAAGCGCAATTCATCAAGGCTTATAGATATATCTTCTATCAATTGCGGCGGATAATAGCGCCCAGAATGGGGCGAAGATACCAAAATAGGCGCTTTATCCCCATTTGGCTCTAAGACTGTAAAAAAATCTGGCGCAACTGACATATTGATATGTTCAAGCGTTTTTTATCACCCCTTGTCAACTTTCCTTTCACATTCTTGTGCAAAAGTGCCAAAATTCAGGAGTTTGAGACAATGGCGCGCATATTATTAGCAGAGGATGACGATAGCTTAAGAACATTCTTAGCTGGCGCATTAATAAAAGCAGGGCATGAGGTTGCCGATTACCCCGATGGTGATTTGGCATTAGAGGCTTTGAACAATCTACAATTCGACCTTTTGCTAACAGATATCGTTATGCCAGGGGTTGATGGCGTTGAATTGGCACGTAAGGCTGCCGAATTACGCCCTGATATGAAAATTGTCTTTATTACTGGCTTTGCTGCGGTTGCACTAAACCCTGCAAATCAAGCGCCAGCAAAGGCAAAGGTTCTTTCAAAACCATTCCATCTTCGTGAATTAGTTGCAGAAGTTGAGAAAGTAATGGCAGCCTAAAACTAAGAGCCAGTGATAAGGGCGCTTATCGCAGCAGCAGCAATCAAAAGTGCATAGCCTAATGCTGCTTTGATGCTTTTTGATGAAATTGTCTGTTTTAACATAGTGCACACTTTTAATTGTGTTAAACGGGAGGTTTATATTTATGCTGCACCTGCTAACACAAAATGAATTATGGTTCAATAAATATTAGCCGCAAACCATAAAGCGTTTACGCAAGGCTCTTTTGCATTATTACGCTATCAAGCCATTTATCAAACTTAAAACCAACCATTGGAATCGTTCCAACCACCGTAAAACCAAGACTTTTGTGAAGTGCGATGGATGCTTGGTTTTCACTATCACCAATTACTGCCATCATAGTTCTAAGGCCAATTTGTGCGCATTTGTCGCACAATTGTTTCATCAATTGCTTTGCAATTCCACGGCCTTGATATTTTGGGTTTACATAAACCGAGTTTTCGCATGCAAAGCGCCAACCTTCGCGTCCCCTAAATAGGCTTGCATAGGCATATCCAATGATTTCACCATCAATATGGGCAACAAGATATGGGTATTTTGCGCTTATAGTTTCAAACCTTGCAATCATTTCTTCTTTGCTTGGAACAGAATATTCCCAGCTTGCAGTCTCTTCGATAACAGACCTTGAATAGATTTTTAAAATCGCATCAATATCATTTATTTGCGCGTCTCTTATTGAAAAATCATTATTCATTTCTTTTCAAGCAAGTCCCATTTTTGACCGTATAAATCTTCAAAAACTACAACCCATCCATAGATTTCATTGCGCGGCTCTTCAAGAAATTTAATTGAATTTTCTTTAAATTTTGAATAAGTGCCAAAAAAATCATCGGTTTGAAGGAAAAATCCAACACGCCCGCCAAATTGATTACCAATTGTTTTGGCCTGTTCGCCACTTGCCTTTGCCAATAATAATTTTACGCCGCCAGCATGTGGGCCAATTAAAACCCATCTTTTATCTTCATTGATTTTGGTATCTTCAAATAATTTAAAACCAAGGCGATTAACAAAATAATCAATCGCTTTATCATAATCATCGACAAGATATGTCATTTGAATAATTTGCTGTGTCATATTTTTTCCAAAAACCAAATATTCGTGCCATTCGAAATTAAAAGCAATGAAACAATATGCGCTTTGCACTTGCCAATGAAAAAATTTTTGACCATAAAGCCCCAAAAATGGGCGTATAGCTCAGCGGGAGAGCACTACATTGACATTGTAGGGGTCACAGGTTCAATCCCTGTTACGCCCACCATTTT
>JAPUEP010000039.1 GCA_027492515.1 Hyphomonadaceae bacterium | reverse complement strand
ATCTGCCCGACTTGCCTCAAATTGCGCGGGGCGACCTTGGCGCCATTCTTCATTTGATGTGATTTCGCTTGCAAGTTTTGCACCAAGTTTAAGGTCTTTTATGGTTACAATTCCCGCCTCACGCTCATTAGAGCCTTCAAGGATTACTAATGGGGAATTTTTTATATCGTCATATTTCATTTGTGCCTTCATACCTGCACTTCCAAGATAAACTTCGGATTTAATGCCTGCATTACGTAATTCTTGCACCATCTGGAAATAATTTGCGATTTGGTCTTTATCCAAAACCAAAACCAAAACAGGGCCATCCATTTTTTCTGGCTTATTGCCTGCACATTCCAATGCAGCTAAAAGGCGAGAAACGCCAATTGAACACCCTGTCGCAGGAACTCTTTCACCCCTAAAGCGCATAACCAAATCATCATAGCGCCCACCCGAACCAATTGAGCCAAAGCGAACTTCATTGCCCGCTTCATCAATTGTGGTTTCAAGATATTCTGCTTCAAAAACTGTGCCAGTATAATATTCAAGGCCACGCACAATCGCAGGGTCAAACTCCGCCATTTGCGGTAAGATACCAAGTGCGCCAAGGGTTTCATCTATTGCCGATAATTCGGCGATACCTTCTGCGCCAATTTCATTATTGCCGATAAGATTGGCAAGATTAGCAAGGGTTTGCGCGCGCGTATCTTGGCGGGTTTGGGTATAGGCAAGAACTTTATCAATTTGTGATGCATTAAGCCCTGCACCTTTAGTAAAATCACCCGATTGATCTTTACGACCCGCGCCCAATAATGCACCAACACCTTCAAGGCCAAGGCGATCCAATTTATCGATTGCGCGCAAAATTGTAAGGCGGGTTGCAATATCTTCAACTGGAACGCCAATTGAAACCAATAAAGCATCTAATAATTTGCGATTTGAAATTTTAACGACATAAGAATTACGCGCTATACCCGCATTTTCCAAAGCGGTCGCAAGCATTGCAATTACTTCGGCATCTGATTGCGGCAAAGCAGAGCCAACAATATCGGCATCACATTGCCAAAATTCACGATAACGCCCAGGGCCAGGCTTTTCATTGCGCCAAACAGGGCCGCAAGCTGCACGCCTAAAAGGTTTTGGAATTGCATCATAATTTTGCGCAACAAAACGTGCCAAAGGTGCGGTTAAATCATAGCGAAGTGAAAGCCATTGTTCATCATCATCTTGAAGCGCGAAAACACCTTCATTTGGCCTATCGGCATCGGGTAAAAATTTTCCCAAACAATCGGCAAATTCCATTGCCCCAGTTTCCAATTCTTCAAAACCCCATAATTTATAGGTTTCAAGGATTTTGCCAACAAGCGCGTTACGGCGCGTCAAAAAATCGGCACGATTATCAACAAAACCGCGAACTTGGCGCGCGATTGGCGCATTATTTTGGGTGTTTTTCTTATTATCTGACATGGTTTTTTAACTTTCGGCGCTTCATAAACCTAAAGAGTAAAAATTCAAACACTTTTAGAAGATTTTAGCTGAAAGAAACGCCTATTTTGGCTTGATAAATACGCTTAAAACTTTAAAGGAGGTGTGAAAACCAAAAAAAGGCCAAAATTATGAGCGAAAACAAAAAACGTAAACGTAATGCAATTGTATTGGGTGTTGTTGGGCTTGCAAGCTTTATGGGTGTTGCAACCACTGGCCTTGTTATTGGTACATCAATAGGCGGCAAACATTCTTCAAGCGTTTCAAATGTTAAAATTGATTGGGCAAAAGTTGCGGGTGATAAATTATCTGGTTTTGCCTTTGCCACTGCGGCCTTTGAAAAAGGTGTTTTAGTTATTTCGGGCGACGCCAAAGATGAAAAAGCACGTAATAATGCTTTTGAAGCAGGCAAAAATGCGGTTTTGGATAAAATAAAATCTGAAAAACTTGGCGATCCTTCTGGTGTGTTAGCTGTTGAAAATGCCATGACAAATAACGGCAAAAAAATTGACGAAGTCCCTGATGCTGCCTCAAGCTTAGGTGAAAAACCACAAGCCGAAGCATGCCAAACTGCGTATAACACTTTACTTGATGGTCGTGTAATCAATTTCAATTCTGGTAGCGCGATAATTTCACCTGATTCACAAAATCTTCTTAATGGCCTTGCTGATGTTGCAAAGCATTGCGTTGATTATAGTGTTGAAGTTGGTGGTCATACTGATACAAAGGGTGATGCAATCGCTAATCAAACCCTTTCTGAAAATCGCGCCCAAGCAGTTGCCGACTATCTACTTGGAAAAGGTGTTGAAAAATCACAATTAGCCATCAAAGGCTATGGCGAGTCTAAACCACTTGATACATCTGAAACCAAAGATGCCGATGCTAAAAACCGCCGCATCGAATTCAAAGTTGAAGAAAAAGCAAAATAATTATTTGCAAAATTCTTTTACTTCTTGCCATTCTTGATCTGTAAAAGCGGGATTCCCCGCTTTTGCCATTTTGGCGGCAATTTCGCTTCTTTTGCCACTATCGGGGTGAGAAGATATAAATTCAGAGCCTTTTAAAACCCCCATATTGTCTTCAATTTTTTGGATTTTTTCAAAAAAGCTTGACATTCCATGTCCATCAATTCCTGATTTGGTTAAAATCTCCAACCCCCTAATATCAGCTTGCCCTTCAGCGTCACGGGAATTTTTTAAATCGGATAAGTTCGCGCCAAGCATAATTAATTGCTGCCCTGCACCGCTTCCACCGCCTACTACTGCATCTAAAATTATACCAAAACCCATTACGCGATAAAGTGAAACTAATACATCACGATTTTCTACATGCGCAATTTCATGTGCCATGACAGCGGCAACTTCATCACCATTTTCAGCGGTTTCAATTAAACCTTTAGTGAAATAGATTTTGCCAGCCGGCATCGCAAATGCATTCGGCATTGATGTGTTTAAACCGCCAACTTCGATAGGGAATGATAGATCGGCATTTTGCGAGATTTTATCGGCAAGTTTTTGTAAATTTTTGATGCTTTTAGTATCGGTTTTGCAAAAATCCATCGCCAAATCAAGCTGCGCAGTTACCGAATTTGATAATTGGCGTTCAAGATTTGGCGGGGTAATTTTGGCAAGTGGATGCGCCAAAATTGGAATACCAAAAAAGACAATTGCGCAAATTGAAAAACCCAAAGCGACCAATGTCATTATTAATTTAAACTCTGACTTAGCGCGGCCTTTTTTGTTATATTTTGGGCAATGCAAAAGGAATGCTTCAAAATCAATATATGATAATGTTAATCTAGCATCCGGATTAGTCAGCAAATAAATTTTCTGCACCTTGGGGTCGACTAATTGAATTTCATCATAATTCCATTTTACAGCCTCATTCTGATGGTAAAATTGAATGCTATCAGTCAAAAATTCAATTTTGACATCATGCGTTTGCGCAGTTTTACCATCAGAATAGAATGACGAGTTAATCACTAAATAATTCCAATATCCAATGCATCAGAAAGCCCCTCTGCTTGGTCAGGGCCAGCATCAGTTTGTTCTATTTTGGCAAAATCTACTTTGCCATCAGATTTTAGATTATTAATCAGAAATTTAACGCTTCTTGCCTGTACAACTGGATAACAAATCCCAAATGAGAAAATAATAATTAAAATATTGGTAAT
>JAPUEP010000038.1 GCA_027492515.1 Hyphomonadaceae bacterium | reverse complement strand
ATCCGCTTCACGAACCACATCATTTGGGCATTCAGGGTGGGCAAGAACCACAATGCCAGGGTAGGCGGCACGTAATTCTTTAACATCATCACCTGTGAATAATTCATGCACCTCGCAGGCGCCTTTCCATGCGATTATTTTGATGTCGGTTTGGGCGGCAACATTACGTGCCAGATATTCATCGGGAACCATAATTACGCGGTCTACGTTCCATTGTTTGGCGATTTCCTCAACTACTTGCACGGCATTTGATGAGGTGCAGCATATTGTGCTTTCGGCCTTAACATCTGCGGTGGTGTTGACATAAGTCACCACAGGAAGCCCCGGATATTTTTGCTTAATAAGCGCCACATCACGCCCCGTAATTCCCGATGCAAGTGAGCAGCCCGCCCGTAAATCAGGAATAAGAACTTTCTTATCAGGGCATAGGATTTTTGAGGTTTCAGCCATAAAATGCACACCGCATTGAACGATAAGGCTTTGCGGAACTTTTTGTGCTTGGCGTGCCAAATAAAGTGAATCACCGCGAAAATCGGAAATACAATGGAAAATATCGGCGGTCATATAATTATGCGCCAAAATCACAGCATCTTTTTCCTTTTTAAGGCGGTTAATCGCGGCAATATAGGGTGCATGAATTACAAATTCATCATAAGGCATAACATGCTTTACACCTTCATATAAATGGTCTGTTTCTGCCTTAACTTGCGGATCAATTTTCAAAAGCTCAGCATCTTTTTTATTGGCTGAAATATCAATTTCACATGCTTCAAATTTCATTTTGCTGCTCCCTTGAAAAGCGTGGATTATATATCGCGATTTGTATTGTTTATTTCAAGTTATTATAATTCTTTTTGCAGGATATTGAATGTTTCCACCATCGCAATTTGCGCATCCTTCGCGCTCATGGGTTCGATATTTATTTCCAGTCCCTCGGGTGGTGTAATGAAAAGGCTGTCGGCTTCTTCGATGGAGAAGCCTGCTAAATGGACGGCTTCAAACCATGCGCAAATTCTATCGGCTTTTTTGATTAGTTTTTTTAATGTTGGCGGGGTTTTGGGTAAAAGGCCGAAACGAAGGTGGATTGCGCGTTCTAATTTATCTTCAAAAATTCGATAATCTATTCCAAGGGCGTTTTTAAACGGGCTTATCATATCGCCAATAACAAATTCGGGTGCATCATGCAAAAGCGCCATCATGCGCTCTTGTGGACTTATATTTGGCTTTAGAAATGATGCGATTTGTTCAACAATTATTGAATGCTGTGCAACAGAAAACGCATTATCGCCAATAGTTTGCCCATTCCAACGCGCAACACGGGCAAGGCCATGTGCAATATCCTCAATCTCAATATCAAGCGGTGAGGGGTCGATTAAATCAAGTCTTCTGCCTGATAACATTCTTTGCCATGCGCGTGGTGATTGCGCTGTTTTAATTGCTTTTTTCATTTATTTTTGTGTCCTGCGACCAATTGTCTGAAACATTTTTTATATGTGGTGTTATAATGCGACAAAAAGAAATTCCATAGCTTTTAAAATTTAAAGCTGTTGATAAGTGAGGTGCATTATGACTTATGGTGAATTTTTAGTTCCGATAACAGGCGGCGCGGACGATGCAAAAATTTTGCCACGCGTTGCAGCTTTTCATAAGACATTTCCAAATCCTGTAACGCTTTTTTATGCTGAACCTGACCCAAGTGATATGTTGGTTTGGTCGGCTGATGGCATGGTGTCTGGAATGAATGCCACACTTGTTGAGACTATGAAAAAATCATCGCAAGAAGTTTGGGAAAAAATCGTTCAAGAAGCAGGAAAATATAGCGATTTTTCACTTGAACGCGAAACAGGATTAATGGATTCAATCTTGCCAGAGCGTGCGGCATTGTGCGATTTGATGGTGGTTTCTGATTATTGTGCATGTGGAAAATCATCAATTTCGCCAGCCTTTGAAGAAGCCTTAATGCATAATGGAATTCCTGCCTTGGTATTGCATGATCGTGAGAAATTTGATTTTTCAAATATTGCAATTGCATGGGATGGTTCGCCGCAATCGGCGCGCGCCGTTAAGGCTGCGATGCCATTTTTAAAGGCGGCAAAATACGTTACCATATTGCATGTTTTGGGCGGGGCAACCCAATCAAAAACTTTGATAAAAGACCCAAATAAACTTAAAACCAAACTTGCAAATCATGGCATTAATGCCGAAGTTTTGGTGCAAGATATAATTGGAAAAAGCGTTGGCGAAACCCTATTATCCCTTGTAAACAAACTTGATGTCGAGTTGATGGTTGCGGGGGCTTATGGGCATTCAAGGGCGCGCGAATTTGTGTTTGGCGGCGTAACAAGATGTATGCTACGATGTGAAGATGGGCCGCATTTGGTAATTTCACACTAGTAATAATTTCAAACTTTTAATTACAAGAAGGAAAAATAATATGAGTGCTTTGACACGTGTAGTTCTTCAACTTGGGCGTAATCCTGATGCTGGTTTTCCTGATGGTGACCGTCACCAAGGATATGTTTTAAATGCGCCAATTGGTGCCGACGGAAAATTGGATGCCGAGCTTTGGAAAAAATACAAAAATGATTGCAAAGTTGTTCGTTACGGCAATGAAGATGATACGGCGGATGGTCTTTTGGCGCATCGCGGCGATAAATGGTATTTCGAATATGATGAAGCCAAAGAAGGCCCAGATGAAAACCTTTATCACCTTGGCGATCACCGCCTTTGGGTTGGTGATTATGTTACCATTCACTCAAAAGATGGTAAATCACTTATTTATGTAGTTTCTGAAACTAATTAGTTTTTGTTTGAATTACTTCAAAAGCCCGCACTTGTGAATCTGCGGGCTTTTTTATTTCCCGCAAATAATCTGGAACTTTGTTATTTGCCAAATCGGCAATCAAACTATCAGGCCTATATTGCGCGAATGCCGGAATTTCGAGGTGATACATACAAAGCGCGACATAATTAATGTGATGCGCCTTTATTTTTGCCTGTGCTTCATCAGGTTTTGAAAGGAAGATATCATAGGCGGTTTCACGACCAAGGTCGCGGTGAAATGGGGTTGTTATAATATCATGTTTGGTTTGAATTAATGCCTTCATTCCAACATCAATATTATTAAGGATTAGGCCTTTTGGAAGGTTTGCAAGATGTGAAAAATCCTGTGCACTATCGCAGCCCTTTAATTCGCCAAATTCCATATTGCCTTGTGTCGTATTTTTGGGTTTTGCGATTGCGGCCAATGGCGCAATCACAAAAATTACCATTAAAATAAGTCTTAAATTTCGATTTGAAATTAAGACGGGTAAAGCGGCACTTAAGATTATTATTGCAATTACGCTTACGTGCGGATGCACACGATTTTGCCAAAAATACGCCATTAGACTTGAAACAATCAAAAGCGAAATAAGCAATATCCATGAAGGTTTTTGACTTTTATCGACCTGTTTAAATGAAATGATTGCGCATAATAATGCCAAAAATGCGGGCATTAAAACCGATAATTGGCTTGTTAATGGTAATTTATAAAGTGGCATAACTTCGGCAAATTTATCAAACCAAAGTTTGCGTAAAACTGGCGAAACTTGCCAATAAACTGGCTTATGTAATTCGGTGAATTGCCATGCGATGCATACGCCAATCATTGCCACAAAAACTAAAGTT
>JAPUEP010000037.1 GCA_027492515.1 Hyphomonadaceae bacterium | reverse complement strand
CAAGTTTTTCCAACCGCCCTTTATTTGACAAATTCAAATTATAATGATGCAAAGGGCGATGCTATTTATTCGGATATAATTGGCAAAAAACTTGTATATTATCCAAAATCATTTGTTTGGCCTGTAACGGCTTTAATGATTGTAATCTTGGCGATTGGCGCATGGCGCTTGAATAAGAATAATGAATTTAAAATTGTGCCAATTTTACGTTTTGTTGCTTCTATTTTGGCAATAATTTTGTTTTCATTTATTTTCGAAAATGCAGTTTCATCCTTATTCTTTAATGCGCCGCATTATGGGCGGCTTTATAATTATAATTTCCTGTTGATTGCCAATTTGCTTATTAGTATTTCTTTATTGGGTCTTGGTTTTAATATTGGGAAAAGTAAGTTAATTCAATATTTTGCATATGTTTTGCTAATTGCTGCAACCATTTGGCTTTATCTCAAAAAGCCAGATATTTATAATATTATACCATCTTTATTGGCGCTTTTATTCATTTGGTTTAGCAATTCAAAAATTGAGCAAACAAACGCGCAAAAATGGTTTGCATTGCTTTTGATAAATTCAATCTTTGGTTTGATTATTTCGTTTTTATTGCCCGAAGGCACGCCTGTTATAATCTGGCCGGTGATATTAAGTGGATTGCTATTTTTATGGATATATTGGCGGCAAAAAGCCAAAAATGAAATTTGGGTTATTGTGCCTTGTATAATTTTATTGGCGCAGATTTTTTATTTTGGAAATTCATTGTTTAATGCACTTGGTGTCGATTTGTTTGGCATAAGTGCGGCTTTAATATCATTGGTAATGATGGCATTGGTGCCATTTGCAAATTTTGAAAATTCATCACTTAAAGTAACATATTCAAGCTTTATATTGGCTATATTAGGTATAGGTTTTTTTGCCTATGCGGTTTGGGATGAGCCAAATTCTGAAAACCCACGGGCAATAGAGATTACGCGCATCGAAGATTTAGATAATAAATCGGCCTTTTTAATTGAGCGTGGTGGCTATTTATCTTCTTTTGGAAAAAAAGCCCTATCGCAAAATCAGGAAAAAATTGAACATGGCAAAAACCCTGATTTATGGGATGGGAATGTTTATTATAGCAAGACAAATCCAACAAATAATGCACCAATCACATTGGAAAACAAAATTGAAAATGGAATTTTAAAAATAAAAATCCCATTACGTGCACAGGATTTTTCTGTCGGTTTGAAATTAAAATCAAACATTGCCTTGCATGATGTTACAATTGATGGCGTAAAGCAATTTGAAGAAATCTTACCCAATAAATTTGTTTCGATTAATCGTATAAATGTTAAGAAGAATGATGGAAAATCTGATATATTGAATGTTGAAATCCCAATTTCAGGCAAAGGTAAAATTGATTTTATTATTCGAACCAAACAAAACCAATTCCCACAAGTGGCACAATCATTATTGCCTTTAGCGGATAATTATATGCCAATATATTATTACGGTTTTAATCAGGAAATAAACCGAAAATCTATAGAATTTTGAAACATGGAAAAATTATAGATAAAATTTTATCGATAATTTCAATCACAATATAAAGCCTTGATGTTATAAAGCTTTATGCAGATTGCTTTGTTTAATTCATATAGCCATTTGGGCAATAGGATAAAGGATGCGAAAAATTCGCAAAGCCTTAAAACAAATACGCCCGATAAATCAAAAGAAGATAATAAATTAGAAGGCCTAAACAAAGCCAAAGAAGCCTTGGCGAGTTTGAAATCTAGCCCTAAAAAAATCGATGAGGCCAAAAAAGCCCATGCACTTGCAAGGCTTCAAGAATTAAAAAAGCAAGTTGAGCTTTTGAAAAAAATGCTTAATGGCGATCCAAAAGCACTTGCCAAAGCTTTGTCCGTAATTGCGCGCGAATTAAAAGCAATTGTGAAAGAATATGGCGACGCCATAAAGGGCGGCGTGAATGTTGATACTTCGGTAAATCAAAATGCGCCGCAAGAAGATACGCAAAATGCGCCTTCACAAACCGAAAATGATGAAGCCGCCACAACAAATGAAGAAGCAAAACCAAGCACTGAAAACGCAGGCGATGATATAAAAGAAACCGCTTCAAAACCTGAAACACAAAAAGAAGAGCCAGTAAAAGAAGAAGTCAAAACCAAAGAAAACGATGCCATAAATATTTATGCCAAAGGGCTTTTGACCAATGAGCATGGCGAATTTATGAAATCAGTTCGTAAAATCATTGACGAATTAAAGCATTATACAACGCTTGCCAAAGCCAAAATCAAATCCCAAAAACCCGATAAAGAGGGGGAGGATTTGATAAAAGATAATGAAGATGCACTAAAAGATTTGCAAAATGAATTTCAACATTTGCAACAAGATATCGATGCATCTTCAAACAATATGGGCAATGTGATTAGTTTGTTTGCCTAATCCTTGATAAAATAAGTAATAGTTGTCACCACCCTTACTTTTTTATCAATCTGTTTATCACCGCTTTCATTTGGAATTTCGATTGCAGGGTTTACTTCAATAATACCTTGATTGGCATCTTGAATTTTTCCAACTTTTGAGCCTGATTCAGTTGCGAATTTTTGGGCGGCTTCTTTGGCACGTTGTGTGGCCTCAGACAATAATTGTGGTTTTAAGTCATTAAGTTTGGTGAACATAAAGCTTGGGCCACCATTGTATGAATCCGATGAAAAAATAATGCCTTGTGAAAGCAATTCGGAAATTCCCTTTGCCGCGCTTGAAATTTTTTCAACATCATTGGAACGAACCATAATATCTTCTGTCAAAACATAACGTGTATTGGCGTTGATTTCGCCATTATAATCATTGACCATTTTATCTTGCACTTGAACATTTTGAACTTGATATTCAGTTGGGGCAAATTTTTGTGCACCAAGATAGGTTTTAACCGAATTTTCATTGGCAATTAATTTTGTGCGTGCTTCTTCAAGAGTTGCACCGGTTGCGGTAAAGCGAATTGGCCAAAAACCCAAATCCGCCTTAACCTCACGCTCGGCAAGGCCTTTAACCGTGATGGTTCTAAAGCCAAGACGCGATTTTACAAGCGCATTGCCCGCAAAAAAGCCCGATAAAGCAATACCAATCGCCAAAACAGTGGCAGGTAATAAAGATGATTTCTGTTGCATAATAACCCCCGTTAGAGTGATTTATGTTTAATATTTGATTATGTTAAATCTTGGGCGCATTTTGCCATAATTCTTGCCATAATTTACTATTTTCAATAGACGATAATTATGTGGCTTATTTTATCCTTTATCGCATCCGTCCTTCAAACTTTCCGCAATAGTTTTCAGCGCGCGTTACTGGCAAGTGCGGGGACATGGGCGGCAACTTGGGTAAGGTTTGCCTTTGGCGTTCCGATAAGCCTTGTTGTTATGTTGGCTTTGATGGTTATAATGCATCACCCTTTATATTCTTTGCGCTTTGATTTTGTGATAATTGCATCTATCGGCGCGCTGGCACAGGTTTTGGCTACTGCTGCACTTATGAAAGCAATGCAGGCATCAAGTTTTGCCCTTGGTGCAACTTTGCAACATTCATCACTTTTGATTACGGCGCTTTTTGGTGTGGTATTTTTAGGGGATCATTTGCAATCATTGCAATGGTTTGGCTTTGTTTTGGCAAGTTTTGGAATGATATTATCAAGCTGGCCCAAGGGGCAGGTCGAGCGTGCAAA
>JAPUEP010000036.1 GCA_027492515.1 Hyphomonadaceae bacterium | reverse complement strand
ACCATGGTTGAACCCGCCACTGTTGAAAGGCCAACCACCATCATCATAAATAGCTCAGAGCGTGATAATTTGTCCAAATAACCTTTAATAACAATCGGGCTTTCAACCATGCCCATAAAAATATTCGCCGCAGTCGCAAGAGCCGAAGCACCACCAATATTCATTGATTTTTCAAAAATATATCCAAAACCGCGCGTAATCCATTGCAAGATTTTCCAATGCCATAAAAGCGCCGAAAGCGCCGAAATAACCAATATCAAAGGTAAAACTTGGAAAGCGAATAAAAAAGGTGGCGGTGCATCGGCTGATTTTGGCAAATAAGGCATATCACCACCGCCAAGATATCCAAAAATGAATTTTGTTCCTTCCGCGGTTGCACTTGCAACGCCATCAACCGCACCATTTATCCCATTTAAAACCACTTGGGATTGCGGAATGGCAAATAGAACCAAAATTAAAGCCGCTTGAACCAGCATAGCGCCCAAAGCCAATCGCCACGGAAAGCGTTTGCGATTTTCTGACAATGCCCAACAAAAGCCGATTATCAAAAGCGCGCCAATTATTGCGCGGCCATTATCATACCCCCAATTCATCAATGCCCCAATTCATATTTTGCCCCTATTTTTTTTGCCAAACTAAATATTATTTATGCAATCGCAAGTTATTTACGCAGGTTTATATTTATTTTAAAAATTTGCAAAATTATTACACAATTTAATCCTTGTATGCGCTAAAAATATGCCTAAATTAAGCAAAATATTGGAGATTCTAAATGAGCCGTGCGGACGTAATTGATTATCAAATTTTTGGCGAAGAAATGCAATTTGTTGAGGTTGAACTTGACCCCGGTGAAAGCGCTGTCGCCGAAGCTGGCATGATGATGTATAAAGACCCCGCAATTGGTATGGATGCGGTTTTTGGTGACGGTTCTGGCAAAACCCAAGATATTTGGGGGGCTTTGGTTGGCGCGGGAAAACGCCTTTTAACTGGTGAAAGCCTTTTCACAACTGTTTTCCAAAATCGTGGTTTTGCAAAGGCGAAAATGGCATTTGCCGCCCCATACCCTGGCCATATATTAGCATTAAATCTAAGTGACTTTGGCGGGAGACTTTTATGCCAAAAAGATAGTTTTTTGGCGGCGGCAAAGGGTGTCTCACTTGGAATTTATTTTCAACAAAGAATAATGACGGGGCTTTTTGGCGGTGAAGGCTTTATTATGCAAAGCCTTGATGGCGATGGCTTGGTTTTTGTTCACGCTGGCGGCTGCATAATTCGCAAAGATTTGGCGGCAGGTGAAACGTTGCACGTTGATACTGGCTGCGTTGTGGCATTCACACAAAATGTTGACTTTCAAGTTGTAAGGGCTGGCTCAATCAAAAGCATGATTTTTGGCGGCGAAGGTGTTTTCTTTGCTGAATTAAAAGGCCCTGGCACTGTTTGGGTGCAATCATTGCCATTCTCACGCCTTGCAGGGCGTATGCTTGCAAGTGCGCCGCAGGGCGGCGGAAGGTCTACTGACGAAGGCTCTGTGCTTGGGCAATTGGGCAATTTGTTGGACGGTAGATAATGGCAAGAAGATTATTTGCCCTTATATTTGGAATTTTGGGTGCAAGTTCGGTTCTATTAATGGCTTATGCGCGTCATGCCGGTAATGATGCGGCGCATTTAATGAAGCAAGAATATCTTACAATTGCCGCAAACATGCTTTTGCCGCATGCGTTTTTGGGAATTTTTGCCATAAGTCAGTATGATAGGATTGGGAAATTTGCTTATTTTACGGCATCCTTAATAATGGGTGGTGTAATTTTCTTTTGCGGCGGCTTGATATTAACGGCATTCGGAATCACCTCACACGCACCAAGTGCACCATTGGGTGGAATATGCTTTGCGGCAAGCTGGCTTGTAATTGGAACGGCATTTTTCGCAAAATTAGCGGATAAAAATCCATGATTTTGCTTAAAAACCGCGGAATTATTGAAATCAAGGGCGAACAGGTTGTTGAGTTTTTAAACAATATTCTTACCAATAATATTGACAAAGCCGATGACAAAAACGCCATTTATGCCGCATTATTGGGGCCACAGGGGAAATTTTTATTTGATATTTTTATCATTAAAAATGGTGAAAATTCTTACCTCCTTGATGCCAATGATTGCGACGAATTATATTCAAAATTGCGCATGTTTAAGCTTCGCATGAAAGTTGATATTTATAATTTATCCAATGAATTAGGTGTATTTTTTAATATTAAACCTAAAGATGAATTCACATCATTCCAAGATCCACGAAATAAAGATTTAGGTTTTCGAATCTTTGCCCCAATTGATACAATTCAAAGCGATGATTTTGAAAATTACCAAAAATTGCGTATTTCACTTAACATCCCGTCCCCCGCAGAGGATTTAATCCGCGATAAAGACTTTGCCTTAGAGGCGCGGCTTGATGAAATGGGCGCAATCGATTTTCATAAGGGCTGTTATATTGGACAGGAAATGACAAGCCGGATGAAAAGGCGCGGAACATTAAAACAAAACCTACAAGCTTTTAAATATGATGGCGATGAAATCCCCTATGATTGCGCAATTATTGCCGATGAAGTTGAAATTGGGCGGGTTCGCACCAATTATAAAAATTGCGGAATGGCACTTATAAGGCTTGATAGACTAAAGGCTGCAACACAAAATGGCGCAAAAATGCTTGCCGATGGAAAACAAATCTATATAGAAGCCAATAAATTGCTTGAGGGTTAGATTTGATGAAGAATTTTCCAAATGAATTAATTACTTCATATAAGAAATTCAAAGCGCGCATTTTTGAACCAAATGCCCAACATTACAAAGATTTAGCGTCATTTGGACAAAACCCAGAAACCATGATTATTTCATGTTGTGACAGTCGGGTTGACCCTGAAACCATTTTTAACATGGGCCCTGGTGAATTATTTGTGGTTCGAAATGTTGCCAATCTAGTCCCGCCATTTGAAACCCAAGGTTCATATCACGGTGTTTCGGCGGCAATTGAATTTGCGGTTTTAAATCTTCATGTGAAAAACGTCGTAATCCTTGGACATTCAAAATGCGGCGGTATAAGCGCGGCGCTTGACGCCTCCGCCACAAAACAGACAGAGGCGAATTTTATTTCCAAATGGATGTCCATTCTAAATGGCCCAAAAGAAAAAGTTCTAACCAAATGCGCACATTGCGATCACGACACAAAGTCCTATGAACTTGAAAAAGACGGCATTATCCATTCCCTCGAAAACCTTCGCACATTTCCTTGCGTAAAAATCCTAGAAGATAAAGGCCGCCTTGGCCTATATGGCGCGCATTATGATATTAAAACTGGCGAGTTGAAAATATATAATGAGGCAGAAAACAAGTTTGTTGCGGCTTAAAGCGCCATGCGGCGCTTCGGCGAAAATTCGCCGCCCCATCGGAGCGGTGAGCTAATAGCAATCGCGACAAGCGATTGCCGCGAACATAAGCGCGAGATAAAAAATGCCGCGCATTATGATATTAAAACTGGTGAGTTGAAAATATATAATGAAGCTGAAAACAAGTTTGTAGCGGCATAGTTAAAGCAAACACAAAAGCCGCTCCTAAACATTGATTAGTATAGCTTTCAATGAATACGCAAAAATAATATTCAATGTTTGTATTGTTTTTTATATTTATATAATTAAATATAAGCCATGAATAAATGGCTTAAAATATT
>JAPUEP010000035.1 GCA_027492515.1 Hyphomonadaceae bacterium | reverse complement strand
AGATAAGTTGCCCCGCCAATTTCAGATAAGGTTCCATCTTGTGAGAAACGCGCATGAAGTGTTACGCCATCGGCAATGTGACCTTTGGAATTAAGGTTGCGGATGGTTTCGAATATTTTCCCATGAACTGGATCGTAAAAATGCTCTGGCGCGAATTTATCGCCTACTTTTACCAAAACTTGGTTATCAAGCATTATTGCGCCTAAAAGCGCCTGTTCTGCCTCCAAATTATGGGGTAGGGTTTTGATATCTTCTTCTTTTTCAGCCATAGCTTAACATACACAATCTGCGCGAAAGAAAGATACCTCTATTGAATTTACTCACAAGATGGAAGTTCTATCCACAGTTATTAAGGCGTAAATCCAAGGCCGACACCTAATCTATTCCATGCATTGATATTGGCAATCGCACTTACTAGCAAAATAAGCTCATTTTTTGTGAAATGTTTTCGAACTTCATGCATAATTTCCATATTTGGGAAGTTTGCATTTATGCGGGTTAATTCTTCACAAAGGGCAAGGGCGGCTTTTTCTTTAATGCTAAATTGTGGGGAATCGCGCCAAACAGCAATCAAATCAATTTTGCTTTGCTCAAGGCCAGTTTGTTTGCCAACATTAATATGAACTTTAACACAATAAGCACAGCCATTTAATTGAGACGCACGGATTTTCACAAGCTCGGTCAATTGTTTATCATTATCCAATGCTTTGGTTGCGCCATTCATATCCGCCAAGCCTTTGAATATATCTGGATATTCTTTTGCAAAATCAGGGTTTGAAATTAAAGCTTCATGGTCAAACATTTTATACTCCTATATATTAATATATTAGCATAAACGAATATAATGTCAATTTACGTGAATATTTTAGCTACACAAAAATGTAATTTTACTTTTATTTTTTAGTCAAAAAACTAATGGGTAAATGTCACAATTAAAATTTAAAAGCGCGACCAACGATAGGTAAGGGGTCGCGTAAATGAGAAAAGCAATATTTTTTATAGCCAGTAGTGTGCTTAGTTTAAGTTCGGCAATTGCATATGCACAGGGTGAAAGTTCAAAAATAGGTTTGGAAGAAGTAATTGTAACTGCACAAAAAAAGGCAACTAAGTTACAAAAAACACCAATTTCTATTTCTGTCATGAGTTCAAAAGATTTAGAAAATCAACACGTCCAATCACTTGAAGATTTGATGAATGGTGGAACGCCATCTTTACGTGTTGCCCCATTCTTTTCACGTTCCTCTGCGTTGACCGTAGGCATACGTGGTATGGTGCCTTTTGATGCAAACCAACCTTCGCGTGATGCGACTGTTGGTGTTTATTTGGATGGTGTTTATCTTGGTCGATCACAAGGTCTTGGTGCTGCATTGTTTGATATACAGCGTATTGAGGTTTTAAAAGGGCCGCAAGGCACTTTATTTGGTCGAAACACCGAAGGTGGTGCAGTAAGTATTGTTTCAAAAAAGCCAAGTGGGAAATTACAGGCACGTGAAACTTTAAGCATTGGAAATATGGGTCGAAAAGCCGCAGAAATCCATTTAGATTTACCAAAAACAGCAGGTTTTTCAGTTAAATTTGATGCAATTCAAGTTAAACGTGATGGAAGTGTTGAAAATCCATTAGAAACTTCACATGATTTTAATGAGATAAATCGTAGGGGCGCACATTTTGGTGTTTTGTGGGAACCAATCGCCAATTTTAACGCTCAATATGATTTTAATACTTCATATGATGCAACGACATCATATTATGTTCAATTATTAGAATATAATCCTTTAGCTGCTGTACCTTTGTCACCTTTGGTTAAAGTTCAGGCAAATCGCGCAAAAACTGCGGATATTGGTTTGCCGCAAGACTATTCAATTGGTCATAATATGGGGCATATGCTTCATGCCAATTACAAAATTAGCGACAATAATGAAGTAAAATATATTGGTTCTTGGCGTAAATTAAGCCAAAGCCAATATGACAATGGCATTGGCGCACATTCAGGTCCATGGCGTGCAAATGCGCAATTTGCAAGATATTCACTTGCATCATTACGACAAAAACAATGGAGCCATGAATTACAATTGGTCGGAAGCTTGCCGCAAATTACATATGTTGGTGGCCTATATTATTACCATGAAGAAGGTGATGATGATGCATGGACACCAAACACAGCGCAATGGAATGCAAATGCTAGTGCTTATACCTTATTACCTAATCTTATTTCTGGTGCAGCATGGGCGTTTCCAGACAGGGCATCAAATGCGGATGCAAGTACAAGTGGAGCGTTCGGGCAATTTACTTACACGCCTGAGATGTTGGATAATAAATTTCATCTTACAATTGGTGCAAGATATTCACATGATAAAAAAAGTGGTGTTTTGAATAAAGTTAATGGTGCGGATGTTCATTATACATTCGATATTAATTCCAATCATACTGACCCACTTGTAACTATGGCTTATGATGCCAATAATGATATTCACTTCTACGCAAAATGGGGAAGTGCTTATCGTGCGGGCGGTGCCAATTCGCGTTCAGTAAGCTACCGCGCATTCAACGCAGAAAAAGTTTCAACATCGGAAATAGGTTTGAAATCTGAATGGTTTGAAAACCGCGTTCGCTTTAATATTGCGGGCTATCATACTGATTATAAAGATATGCAGATTGATTTTTCAGCAACAAATTTGAATAATTCTAATCGGGGTACTCTTGAAACTGTAAACGCAAACGGAACGGCAAAAATTGACGGGGCAGAGGTTGAACTTTCTTATGCGCCAATTCGTGGATTAAACCTTAGCTTGAATTACGCTTATACAAAAGGTGAGATTCCAAAAGCACCAAATCCATTTGCAAACAATGCTTTATCAACATTATTCTTGGTCTATACGCCAAAAAATGCGGCAAATTTTGCGATAGATTATGAGAAGCCATTAAATTTTGCAAAATTATCTGCACATTTGGATTATTCATATGCTGATGGTTATCATTCATCTTCTTCTGAATTGGCGTTAACCGATGCATCAAATGTTGTGAATGGTCGTTTGGCATTATCAGATATCAAATTGAACAAAGATACGCGCCTTCAAATTGCGCTTTGGTCACGCAATTTATTTAACGAACAACATACTTTTTATGAAAGCATAGGCTCTTGGGCGGTGCTTGGCCGTTGGGGAATGTATAACGAACCACGCACTTTTGGAGTTGATTTCAATGTTAAATATTAAATTTAAGGCTTGTTTTGCAATTCCAATTTTTGTTTTGGTTTCTAATAGCGCGTTCGCTGATTTTAAATCATTACCAAATGTGACGCGTAACACAAATAATTTGCAAATAACGTGGGAAAACAAAAACCCAATTACAATTTACAAATCAGAGCGTCCAGATGCTATTTTAACTAATGATATGATTGTTTCAAAAAACGATAAATCAGGCGTTTTCATGACGATTGGGGATGCAAACACAAGGCAATATTTCATACTTGTTGATGATAAAGATAAGCAAGTTTTAAAAACTGCCGAACGTGTTTTGCCTTTAACAACAGGTTCAAATTTTCGCGACATTGGCGGTTATGCAACTTCATCTGGAAGACATGTAAAATGGGGTAAAATCTATCGCTCTGGTGGAAGTGCGCTTTTAGATGAAACGGATCAGGCGAAAGTTGCAAAACTAAATCTAAAGCAAATGTATGATTTGCGCTCCACAGAGGAGCGCGTCCTTGCGTCGAC
>JAPUEP010000034.1 GCA_027492515.1 Hyphomonadaceae bacterium | reverse complement strand
GGAATTGGCAAAACCCCATCTTCAAACCTTGTAACACCAGTATGTGGTGAGCGTTTATTATCAGTTCCAAGCGAGCGCATAATATAACCAATTGCACCCTTTTTCGCCGCAATATTTGGTCCAACCCTTCTTACAGCGCCATATGCACCATATGAAGCGCCATTTTGTGTAGCCTGCATATTATGGGTCACATAGACAATTTTTCCTTTGACCACTTCGTCAGGAACGGCCTTTAATGCATCCAATGATTTGAAACCAATAACTTTCGCATTTATGCCATTAACAGGCGTTGCACCAGAATTACCAAGCGCGGTAAGCATAAGTTTTTGATTATATGGCGTTACAACTTCCGCAGTTTCCGCACCACGAACCCATGTTGGCATATTATATGGTTCAATATGAACATTCGAAAAACCAAGTGATTTTAGCTTTTCCATACCCCAAGCGCGTGCCTTGGCCTCCCCCTCGGTTCCAGCGAGGCGTGGGCCAACTTCGGTGGTTAGACCTTCAACAATTTCATAAGCAAGATTTGCATTTTGCGCATGAGCAACAGGGGCGATAAGGGCGAAGATTGAGATAAGTGGGAATAGTTTTTTCATGTCGCAAAGCTAAAGCGACAATTTAATTTGGTCAATTCTTAAATCTGCACAATCTATCTTTTATGCTCCCCTGCAAAGCGGGGGAGCTGTCACGATTTATCGTGACTGAGGGGGAATTCGCGAAGCGAATTTTGGAAAAATAGATTTAAGGCTCGCTTTCGCTCGCGCCCCCTCCGTCTCGCTGCGCGAGCCACCTCCCCCGCAAATCTTTGATTTGCATGGGAGGATTTAAGTTAAGGCTTCAACTTCGCCTCTAACCCATTTGCCCAATTGGTAATATCACCCGCGCCCAAACAGACGAAAATATCGCCTGATTGGCAATTGTCTTTTAGGAATTGGGGTAAATCATCGGGGCTACCCAGTTTTGATACGTTTTTATGGCCGTGATTGCGTGCGCCTTCGACAAAGGTTTCTGCGCTTATTCCCTCAATCGGTTGTTCACCCGCCGCATATACATCGGCGATTGCCACGACATCGGCATCATTTAGGCATTTGCAGAAATCTTCGAATAAATCGCGCAATCTTGTGTATCTATGCGGCTGCACCACCGCCACAACTTTACCCTTTGTAACTTGGCGTGCTGCCGCAAGAACGGCTTTGATTTCAACAGGGTGATGACCATAATCATCAATGATACGAACCCCATCATATTCACCCGCAAGTGTAAAGCGGCGTTTAACTCCCGCGAAAGATGAAAGCCCTTTTTGAACCTGTTCATCACTTGCGCCCAATTGAACGGCAACAATAATTGCCGCCAATGCATTTTGGACATTGTGCATCCCCGCCATTGGCAGATGAAGCCCTTTTATTTCGCGCACTTCTTGCCCGCGTTTTTCACGGAAAATCACATCAAAATGCGAACCATCGGCCTGTGCATCAAGATTTATTGCCCGCACATCGGCCTGTGGGTTAAAGCCATAAGTATAGACACGGCGGTCGGTAATACGCGAAACCAAACCTTGCACGCTTTCATGGTCAAGGCATAGAACCGAAAAACCATAGAATGGCACGCTTTCAACAAAGGTTTCAAAAGCCTTTTCCATAGTTTCTTTATTGCCATAGAAATCCAAATGTTCAGGGTCCATATTGGTGACAATTGCAACATTTGGGCGAAGTTTGGTGAATGTGCCATCGGATTCATCGGCCTCAACCACCATCCAATTGCCAGAGCCGACACGCGCATTCGTTCCGTATGCATTGATAATGCCGCCATTTATAACTGTTGGGTCAATGCCAGCTGCGTCAAGAAGGGTTGCAACCATTGATGTTGTTGTGGTTTTGCCGTGTGTTCCTCCCACCGCAATCGTCCAACCCAAACGCATTAATTCAGCCAACATTTCGGCACGGCGCACAACGGGAATGCCATTTTCACGCGCCGCAACAACTTCAACATTATCAGCTTTTACCGCCGATGAAATCAAAACAATGCCCGCATCTTTAACATTTTCGCCATTATGACCGACAAAAGTTGTGATACCAGCTTTACGAAGGCGCTCAAGATTTGGGCCATCTTTGGCATCCGAACCTTGCACTTTATAACCCCAATGCGCCAAAACCTCGGCAATGCCGCTCATGCCAATGCCGCCAATGCCAACAATATGGATATTGCCAATTTCAAGTGGGATGTTCGGCCTACGCATTATTTGCACCTATTAAATCAAGAATTTGAATTGCCATATCATGCGCCGCATTTGGTTTGCCCGCCGCTTTTATTTCTTCGGCACGCTCGATTAATTGATTGGGGCGATTTAATCTTTCATCCAATAAATCTTTCATATTGGCGATTGAAAGTTCGCTTTCACGCATAACATCCGCCCCGCCAGTTGCCGCAACCGCGCGCGCATTATAGGTTTGGTGATCATTCATCGCACTTGGCAATGGAATAAAGATTGCAGGGCGCCCAACAATAGCCGCCTCCGTGACCGAGCTTGCGCCCGCGCGGCCTATTACCAAATGCGCCTTGGCAAAACGTGCCGCCATATCTTTGAAGAATGGCCAAACTTCGGCCTGTATGCCTGCATCCGAATAAAGTTCGCGCACTTCATCACATTGTTCTTCACGAACTTGGTGCGAAATAAAAAGGCGTTGGCGCATATTTTCATCAAGTTCGATAATAGACAATGCCATCGCCTGCCCCAAAGCGCGCGCACCCTGTGAGCCACCAGTTATCAAAATGCGAATTTCGCCCTGTGGCTTTAATTCAGGATATGGCAAATCACGCAATGCCACAAGTTCAGAACGAACCGGATTGCCAACAAAAACCTGCTTTGATTTATCTTTCAAACCCTCAAGATCTTTGAAGCCAGAGAATATTTTGGCAGCTTTTTCTTGGAAAAATTTATTAACCCGCCCCAAAACGCCATTTTGTTCATGAATAATTATCGGACATTTTGCGCAATATAAAGCGGGCGCGGTTGGATAACCACCAAACCCAACCACAGCGGCAGGATTATGTGATTTCATAAATGGCGCAGTTTTTTGAACCGCCTGTAAAAGTGAAAATGCACCCTTAATTTTACCAAACATTCCACCTTCTTCGGCATTGGTAACTGGCAAGATTAAAGTATCAATTGCAGGGAAACCATCGGTATATTTTTTACCGCGCGGGTCGGTTATTAAAACAATATCGCACCCTTGCTTTACCATTTCATCGGCAAACGCCTTGGCAGGAAACATATGCCCACCCGTACCACCCGCGGCAATTAAAATCACTGGCTTTGTCAAAATATACACCCTTTAAAATCTTCTGATTTTATTATCGGGTTCGTTTTGATTTGTCGAACCAATTTGTAAGCTATATTGCTGCTATATTAAATATTTAATTTTAAAACCAAAATTATAAAATTAGTATTTTATACTCGATATTCTATAAATTTGTATTGAAGACGCTAAAGCCAAAAGTACAGAATATATTAACATTGTCATCCCGAAAAAGGAAAAAAACATTTGAATTGATTGATATGTAGATAGCAAGATATTGCACTGAGCAAAATTTTTAATAAAAAAATTCGACAGAGAGTTGTCTTTAAAAGATATAGCTACTAATAAAACAAGAACCTGACAAACAATAAAATGAAAAAATGTTGCGTTAATTCTTGCTAAATAGCTCGTATTTCCTTCTACAAAGTTATTCA
>JAPUEP010000033.1:1826-3796 GCA_027492515.1 Hyphomonadaceae bacterium | reverse complement strand
CATAAGCACTATTTGCGCTAAAAAATAATGCACTAGTTAAAAAAATTTTTAAAATCGAATTTTTCATCTATTTAACATTCTTTAAAATAGGGTGATCGGGGTTTTGCAACATTCGCACATCAATTTCGAAAACTTTGTCGCCTGGCTTTAGTTCAATCATTTTTTCGGCATAGGCAGTTGCTGTCCAAGTGCGGGTTTGATTTTCATATTTAGTTACCCCAACTTGACCATAATAAGGATTATAGTCTGAAACAGAACGACCAGTGGCAACCATTTCATTATAGCTGCCCCTAACTTGTTTATCCGCATATATCATATAGCGTCCGGGCTTCATATTATAGAAAGTAAAGCGACCATATTCATCGGTTTGCGCATAATAATGCAATTCATGAACCCTAATATCTGGCTCAATAGATATTTTTTGCTTACCGCGATAAAAACGATATTTCTTCACAAGTCCTATAAATTCTTCGTAATATGGCGTAACAGGGTATAAATGCACCCTTTGATTAGAAGCAGGAACTGCCTTTGCGCCGCCATTTAAAAGTGGCGCGTCGGTGCCGTCACTGGCGGTTCGTGTATATAAAACGCCTTGAATGTTTATATTGCCAGTTTCTAACATATTGCGCGTAGTGGCTTCATCAAATGGCAATTTAGGGCTTATTATTTTTACTTCATCTTGCTGCGCTTTTTCATTCATTTCGCGCAAAACACTTTGTGCGTTTGCAATATTCACAAATGAAAAGGCAGCAATAGCAATTACGGAAATTTTAAAACTATATTTCATTTTGCCTCCCCACCAGCAAGTAGGCACTTAATAGTCTTGAATTTGGCAAATATAAGGCAAAAAAGCAGTAATGGCACTTACTATAAAGTAGGATGTGAAAATCCTTTTAATTCCTTCCCTTGTGGTAAGGGGGCCGCGAAGCGGAAGGAAGGGTGTGCGATTTTAAAAATCGCTTGCTGTAAGGCAAAAGCACTATTCGCGTACGCTAACGGGCTTCTTTCGAAGCCCGCCACCCTTCACCCGCCTTTGGCGGGAGCTTCCCTCTAGGGAAGCAATTAATGCACGATACTTGGGGAATTTGCGCTTAGGCCGTTGAATACCAAACCACTTTCGCCAACGCTTGCGGTAACTACTGAGCCATCCAATATTGCGCCTGACAAGATTAATTTTGCCAATGGATCTTGCACTTCTTTTTGTATCACGCGTTTTAAAGGGCGCGCGCCATACATTGGGTCATAGCCTTTATTGGCAATCCATTCTTTGGCGGCATTATCAAGTTCAAGTTTGATATCGCGGCTTGATAATAGGCTTTCAAGGCGGCGTAATTGGATTGGAACAATCGCATCCATTTGCGTGCGCCCCAAACGACTAAAAAGGATGATTTCATCAATACGATTGATAAATTCAGGGCGGAAATTTTGTTTTACCGCTTCCATTACCAATGGGCGCACTTTTTCAATGTCTTCACCTTCGGGTTGTTCAGCCAAATAGGTTGAACCCAAATTCGATGTCATAACCAAAATCACATTTCTAAAATCAACCGTGCGGCCTTGACCATCGGTTAAGCGACCATCATCCAAAACCTGCAATAGCACGTTAAAGACATCGGGATGCGCTTTTTCAACTTCGTCAAAAAGCACAACTTGATATGGGCGTCTTCGAACCGCTTCGGTCAACGCGCCGCCTTCATCATAGCCAACATATCCCGGAGGGGCGCCAATCATGCGCGATACACTATGTTTTTCCATATATTCGGACATATCAAGGCGTGTAATCGCACTATCATCATCGAACAAAAATTCCGCCAATGCTTTGGTCAATTCGGTTTTACCAACACCGGTTGGGCCAAGGAAAAGGAATGAACCAATTGGCTTATTAGGATCTTGCAAGCCCGCACGTGAACGGCGCACGGCATCGGCAACCGCATTTAATGCTTCTTCTTGCCCGACCACGCGTTCGCGCA
>JAPUEP010000033.1:0-1816 GCA_027492515.1 Hyphomonadaceae bacterium | reverse complement strand
TATCTTCCATTTTAAGAAGTTTATCGCGCTCACCCTCAAGCATTTTGTCAACTGGAATACCTGTCCAACGTGAAACCACTTCGGCGATTTGCTCGCTATCTACGGTTTCGGCTGCCAATGATTGTTTGTTGGTGTCGGCATTTTTCAATTCTTCTTCAAGTTTTGGAATTCGCCCATATTGCAATTCACCCGCTTTGGCATAATCGCCGCGACGTGTGGCATCTTGAAGTTCAATATGAAGTTTTTCCAATTCTTCTTTTAGTTTGGTGGCGTCCGCTAGGCTTGCTTTTTCGGCGCGCCATTTTTCGGTCATGTTTGCCGATTTTTCCTCTAAATCTTGGATTTCGTCTTCAAGTTTTGCAAGGCGGTCAATTGATGCGGCGTCCTGCTCTTTTTCAAGGGCAGAAGCCTCAATTTTTAACTGCATTAGACGGCGGTCGATTTCGTCCAATTCTTCGGGTTTGCTATCAACCTGCATTCTTAGGCGTGATGATGCCTCATCCATAAGGTCGATTGCTTTATCTGGCAAAAACCTATCGGCAATATAGCGGTTAGATAGGGTTGCGGCGGCAACAATTGCGGCATCACTAATGCGAACGCCATGATGCACTTCGTATTTTTCTTTTAGGCCACGAAGGATTGAAATTGTATCTTCGATTGTTGGCTCTTCAACAAATACGGGTTGGAAGCGGCGCGCCAAGGCGGCATCTTTTTCAACATGTTTGCGATATTCATCCAATGTGGTTGCACCAACGCAGCGCAATTCACCGCGCGATAATGCAGGTTTTAAAAGGTTTGATGCATCCATCGCGCCATCACCTTTACCCGCACCAACAAGTGTGTGCATTTCGTCAATGAAAAGCACGATTTGCCCGCTTGATGCCTGCACTTCGGTGATTACCGCTTTTAAGCGTTCTTCAAATTCACCGCGATATTTTGCGCCCGCGATTAATGCACCCATATCAAGGGATAAAAGTTTTTTGTCTTTCAGGCTTTCAGGAACATCGCCATTGATAATGCGCAATGCCAAACCTTCGGCAATTGCGGTTTTACCAACCCCTGGTTCACCGATTAAAACAGGGTTGTTTTTGGTGCGGCGGGACAAAACCTGAATAGTGCGGCGAATTTCTTCATCGCGCCCGATTACGGGGTCCAGTTTACCGCTTGATGCGGCCTCGGTAAGGTCGCGCGTATATTTTTTAAGGCTTTCATATTGCTCATCGGCATTTTCACTATTGGCATTGCGCCCTTTGCGCATCATGCCGATTGCCATATTTATGCTTTGGGTTGTGACGCCTGCGGCTGCCAATGCTTCGCTTGCTTTTGATTTACCTGCGGTAAGCATTGAAAGCAAAAGCCATTCTGCGGCAACAAAACTATCGCCCGCTTTTTTTGCCGCATCTTCGGCGCCAGTAATGATGCGCGCGGTTTCATTGGGTAAATAGGTTTTTCCATCACCGCCCTGAACAACAGGCAGACCCGCAACCGCAACATCGGCGGCAAGGCGCGCCTCATCAGGGCGCCCGCCCGCAGATTTTATAAGACCGATTGCAAGCGACTTATCCTCATCAAGCATTGCTTTTAAAAGATGCTCTGGCGCAAAATATTGGTTGCCACGTTTAATAGCCTCCATTTGCCCTGCTTGGATTATGTTACGCGCCCGTTCGGTAAATTTCTCTAGATTCATCTTGAACCCTCGTTTCTAAAATAGATTTGGCAAGTCTAAACCCGCCCACGCTATATAGATAGGTGTTGTATATATGTTACACAAGGGGTGAGGGCGCGAAGTGCAGTAATTTTTAAAGTTTTGCTTGTA
>JAPUEP010000032.1 GCA_027492515.1 Hyphomonadaceae bacterium | reverse complement strand
TACCGCAGGGCGCTTACAAAACCGCACCGAATTAATGGCGGAACTTGAAAAAGTGGTTCGGGTTTTGAAAAAAATTGACGAAAACGCACCGCATGAAGTTTGGCTTGTATTAGATGCCACCGTCGGTCAAAACGCAATCTCACAGGCCGAAGCCTTCTCCAAAACCGCAGGGGTTACCGGCCTTATCATGAGTAAATTGGACGGAACCGCAAAAGGCGGGGTTTTACTATCCCTAACCAAAACCTATGGCCTTCCAATCCGCTTTATTGGTGTTGGCGAAAAAGTCGAAGACCTACAACCATTTTCCGCCCATAATTTCTCAAGGGCATTGGTTGGTTTGGAAAATTAATTTTCCCAAATTCCCCATTTGCCATCTTCTGCGCCCCAGGTGCCGATTTTGCCGTTTTGGGAAATTGCGAGGGCACTTATGCGGGCCTCGCCTTTGCGGGGATTGAATTCTGCGTGTGGGTCAAATTCGGGGCCGCCAATATGTACGCTATGTTGGGTGGCGATATCGCATAAATCAACGCCGCCATCGGCATAACCAAGGGCGACCAAATTTTTGGCGGCTGCAACTTTGGTGACAATTTGGCGGCGGGTTTCGAAGGTTTCGGCATTTGTGCCCATTGGTCCATTTGGTCCAATAAAGGGCCATGAAACCCCAACAGGGCCACCAGATGTCAAAAGCTTTTTGCCATTATCATACCAAGAAAAGCCAGTTGGTTTTGATGGATAACCCGCCATTTTAAACGCCACACCATCATGAAGTCGCCAACCGATTAAACCCGGTTCATTGGTTGCCGCCACCAAGAAACATAAATCAGGTGAAAAAGTAAGGCCGCAAATTCCGCCACTCGCAGGCAATTCAATCGCATCTTCATTGGTTTTTAAATCATAAAGCGAAACACCCTTGCCATGCCCAACCGCAAGATTATTGCCCGATATATCAAAGGCCACTGAGTTTGGTGACATTGGCGGGGTAAATTCAAAAAGCATTTCGCCATTATTTTTAATGATAAAAACTTTGCGCGATGCCGAAATACAAAAAAGGCCGCGTTTTTGATTGGCAATTAAAATATCGGCAAAACCATAATCACCGCCAAAATTTGTGACAATTCCTTTTGAATTTATTTTGCGCAATTTGCCATCATCACCAAGGATGATTAATGCACCACTTAATGGGCAGATGGCGGCATCAATCGCACCATTTTCCATAGGCTCAAATTCGTTTTTGCCCCAAATAATCGCACCATCACCAAATATAATTATTGGCGCGCCATCATGAACAAATGCATTTATTGCACAGGCGGATTTTTGCCCATTTCTCATTTTTTTACCTTATATGCGATTATGTCTGAATAAGATGGTCTTGGTATTTCTTCAAGGAAATCAAACTTTTTACCTTGGCGCAATTGCCCCATCAAACTATCGGGTGCAAGCTGTTTGGCGCGGGTTGGTTCCATCGCGCGTTCGCAATAGGCAACATAATCAACATGATTTGCCTTTAATTTTTGCCACGCCAAATCAGGTTTTGATAAAAGAATATCATAGACTTTTTCGCGCCCATAATCACGGTGAAAATGCGTAACCATAACATCATGATGGGTTTGAAACATGGTTTCAGCGCCCATATTAATATTGGTCAAAACAAAGCCTTTTGGCATTGCATCAAGATGCGCAAAATCGCGCTTTGCACGGCAATTTATGCGCCCACCAAAACTATATTCGCTTTTATGCTCTTTTTTTGGGGCAAGGCTTTGAACATATTTTTGCGCAAACATTAAAGCTGCAGGGCAAAGAATTATGCCAATTAACGAACCTTGTAATAATGATTTTTGCCATGTTTTTTGCCTAAAGGCTTCGGCAACTAATGGTGCGCACACCAAAAGTGCAATTCCTGCGGCGGGTAAATGAATGCGCACTTGGTAAAAAGTTGTAAGGACATTGGCAACAAAAAGCGCGATATTCAAAATTGCCCAATTTTCAATCGCCTCAATATTTTTATCTTTGTCAAAATTTTTCCATAGTAAATATTGCTTCACCCAACCTGCGAGCATTGCCACATAAAGGAAAAGCAAAATTGTGATTTGCATCGGAAGCGGGAATTTTGTGGTTGGGAAAGTTTCGCCAATATCGCCCATCCATAATTTGTAATAAATCGGTGCGATTTGCCAATAAAGCGGCTTGCGCAAAACTGGGAAAAATGCGGCAACCACAATTATGGAAATACCAACTAATGCAAGGGCGATAAAGCGGCGCTTTGTTGTCGATTTTTCACAATATTTACTTGACAAAAATAGGCCGATACAACCTGTTAAAATTGGTAAGGTTTGGGCAATTGATAATCTATCATTATCACCAATAAAATAATTTTGCGGGGCAACATTTATGAAAAAGCCCGCAATAATTCCAAGCCCAAATGAAAGCGCAAAATATTTTAATTGCTCATTCCGCGCCGCCGGGTTCAAAAGCCATGCAATCGCAAAACCAACAAGCATTATTATCTGCATTGGGATTAATTCAAACCCAATTGTCAAACTTGCGGCAAGCGCAAGACCCGCAATAATGCCACCATTTTTATCGGTTTTAAACAATCCCAAAAACAACAAATAAAGCGTTATTAATTGCAAACCATGGTGATCCACGCGCCCCGCATTATAATCAACCACCACCGCATCCGTAAGGATTACATAAGCAATTCCAAAAATATAAGATAATTTGGATTTGAATAATTCTTGTGCAGTCAAACCCAAAATAATTGCCGCAATGCCCCATAATATAAGTGGGGTGAAAAATACCGCCTGTTTTTCGGCAATATCATGCGGGTAAAAATTACGAAGGAAAAGCTCAACACTTGCAAGTGGCAAATCGGAAAGGCGCGACCAATGAAGCTGTGCACCAATTGGTGGGTTGGCGCGGTGCAATAGCATATCGTAAAAACCCTGCCCATCAATCCAATTGCGAACTTCCATTACGCGCGCAACATCATCGGAATCAGGCAAAAGAAATTCTTTGAAATTTGGCAAAAACTTTGCCATTTCGTGATTAAGATAAATCACAAGCAAAACCAAAAGGCCAAGATGCGCAAACACACCAAGCTTTGCCACATAATATGTGGTTTTTGAAAAGACAGATTTTAATTTGTTCATTTTACAACTGAATAAGCAATTACGTCCGATTTTGGCGGGGTTGGAATTGGTTTAAGATAATCTGGAACAATTCCTTTACGCAAATCGGCAATAAGCCCATTTGGTGATTCACGTTCCATATTTCCAATTTCCGCAGATTTTCGGCAATATGCAACATATTGAACATTATTGGAATGTAGTTTTGCCAATGCAACATCAGTTTTTGTCATTAAAATATCATATGCAGTGAAATTACCCTGATTACGATGATATGGCGCCGCCAAAACGCTGTGATGGGTTGTCAAAAGCGCACGCGCACCCAAATCAATATTGCCAACAATTTTCCCCGCCGGTAATTTTGCAAGTTCGGCAAAGGCCGGTGTATTAACACAATTTGCGCCGCCACCTGTTTCATATTGCCCCTTTTTCTTTGGGAATAATTTATTATAGCCCGCCGCAACCGATGTTGGAATGATTGGGTTTAAAATCAAACCAATTATCAAGGCCTTCATAATGCCATGCTTTTCGTATAAATCGGCCAAAAGTACGCTTGCAACAATTACCGCAATTGCCGCCGCCTGACCTGCAAAACGCGCCTGTAAGAAGAAAAGCATTAGGGTTGTCATCAATAATAATGGTGCCATTAATGCCCAATTATCAATCTCACAATTTTCGTTTTTTTTGTAATCTTTTATCAAAAGCCCTAATTTAAAAATTCCCGCAAATGTCGTTAAAATAACAAACATTCCAAGCGTGATGGCAACAGAGATTTCATTTTTTATAAGGCGTGTAAGCGGGAAAGTTTCACTTACAATTGAAAGCCACATTCTTTGCATCAAGGCATTTGTCTGCCAATATGGCGGTTTAAATAAAACTGGAAATTGAACAATTACGCCCAAAACCACGCCGCCAAGTGCCATCAGGCTAAAAAAACGATACCAAATTTTACGGCCCGACATAAATTGTGCGGCAATATAAAGCCCAATACTTCCTGTTAAAATTGGTAAAAGCTGTGCGATTGATAATCTATCATTTGCACCATTTAGATATGCATTTGGGGCAACATTGATTACAAAACCCAAAATTGTTCCAATGGCAAACCAAAGGCTAAAAGTCTTTGTTTGTTCGCTTCTTTCGTCGCCGCGAATTGCCCATATAATTGCAACCCATGCCACCATCAAACCTAATATTGGTAAAAGCTCAAGGCCAATTGTAAGACTTGCAGGGATTGAAAGCCCCGCCAAAATTGCGCCCTTTTTATCCTGTGCCATTAGACCCCAAAAGGCACAGGCAAGGAAAATTAATTGCAGACCATGATGATCAACACGCCCTGCCGAAAAATAACCCATAACCCCTGGTGTCATTACCGCCATAAAAACACCAATAAAAATTGCCGCATAGGATTTAACAACAATATTCGCCGCGCGCCCAACACAAAATGCAAAAATCGCCGCCAAAATTAATGGCACGGCAAAGGCAGACGCTTTTTCCGCCATATCAAATCCCAAAAATGGGCGCAAAATCAATTCACTTATGGCAAGTGGTAAATCAGATAGGCGTGACCAATGAATATCGCCGCCATTCGGTGGATTAAGGCGATGATTGATTAAATCATAAAAACCCTGCCCATTAAGCCAATCACGAACTTGAAGGATGCGCATGGCATCATCATTATCATTCAATTGCCAAATTTGAATTTTATTCCATGATGGCAATGCAACACGCACAATTGCAACAATAATCAAAGCAACAATTGCAAGGCGGCGTAAAAGGGTAGAGATTTTTGCATTCATGGCTTTTTATAGATTTTAAAACCTACATAATCATTAACCAAAAACAGTTTTAAATTATGCTTTTTTGAAAAAAATTATTTAAATAAATAAAATAATGGGGTCAATTTGACCCCATAAAAGTTATCATAAGAAATAAGCGACACATAAATGCCGAAAAATAATTAACCTTAAAAATTTGTCATAAAAAAGGCGTTACCTAAATTAAATATTGAATAGGCTTGGATCCCCACCTTTTGCCGCGATATTCGTGCTTATGACATATTCGGTGGCAAAGCGGTGAAGATAATGTGGGCCGCCCGCCTTTGGCCCAGTTCCAGAAAGGCCAAGACCGCCAAATGGCTGCATTCCAACCACCGCCCCAATCATTGTGCGGTTTACATAATAATTGCCAACGGGAACACTTTTACGAACCGCATCAACAAAACCATCAAGGCGTGAATGGCAACCAAGGGTAAGGCCATAATTTTTTGCCGCCAATTGCGCGCCAGTTTTTTCAACTTCTTCGGGATTATAACGAATAATATGCAAAACTGGGCCAAAAATTTCGCGCTCTAATTCATCAATTGAATTAAGTTCTAATATTGTTGGGCCAAAGAATGTGCCTTGGTTCGCCAAATCGCCAATATCAATTTGTTTTATGATTTTTTGTGAATTTTTCGCCACATGATTTTGCAAAATATCCAATGCATCCTTATCAATAACAGGGCCGATATCGGTATTAAGAAATTCAGGATTGCCGACAATTAATTCATCCATCGCGCCTTTCAGGCATTCGATAATTCCATCGGCTGTATCATGCGGCAAATATAAAACCCGAAGTGCCGAACATCTTTGCCCCGCAGAGCCAAAGGCAGATATAATAACATCATCAACCACCTGCTCCTTGAGGGCAGAAGTATCAACAAACATTGCATTAAGCCCGCCAGTTTCGGCAATCAAAACCCCAATTGCGCCATCACCCGCCGCCATTGTGCGATTAATAATTTTCGCAACCTCAGTTGAGCCAGTAAAGGCAACGCCCGCCAAATTTGTTAGTGATGTAAGCGCACCACCAACCGCGCCATCACCCAAAATCAATTGCAACGCAGATGTTGGAACACCTGCCTTATGAAATAATTTCACCGCTTCATAAGCAATTAATGGCGTTTGTTCAGCAGGTTTTGCTAAAACGCAATTGCCCGCCGCAAGTGCCGCTGCCAATTGACCTGTGAAGATTGCCAATGGGAAATTCCATGGGCTTATGCAGGTAAAGACACCGCGCCCCATAAGCCCCATTTCATTGGTTTCGCCCGCAGGTGCAGGAAGGCGATATGTGCCATTAAAATCATCATGCGCACCCTTGGCATAATAGCGGCAAAAATCCACCGCCTCACGAACTTCGGCGATGGCATCTTCATAATGTTTGCCAGCTTCAAGGTTTAAAATCGCAATCAATGAAAGCGCATTTTCTTCAAGCGCATCACCCATTTTATTCAGGATTTCAGCACGCTTTTCACCGCCCAAATCATTCCATTGTTTTTGATAATTTTTGGCACTTTCAAAAGCGCCTTTAACCAAATCAATATCGCAATAAGTGCTTTCGCCCAATTTTAAATTTTTATCTGATGGCGAATTAATTGGGAAAGTTTTTGCGCCAATTTTATCAATTCCATCAATTATTGAATGGGCAATAAATTGTTTTGATTTTGCATTTTTAACTGCATTGGTGAAATTATCTTGTGTTGTTTGAATGCTCAAATCAAAGCCTTTCGAATTTATGCGCCCTTCGCCATAAAGATATGCGGGGATTGGTAATTTAAGATTGCGTTTTGAACCATTTTCCAAAACTTTAAATGGATCTTGCACCACTTCTTCAATCGGAACATCTTTATCCAAAAATTTGTGCACAAACGAAGAATTGGCACCATTTTCAAGTAGGCGGCGCACCAAATATGGCAATAAGTCTTCATGCGCGCCAACGGGTGCATAGGTTCTTAAACGTAAACCATCATATCTTTCACGCGCAACTTGGTACAATGTGTCGCCCATTCCATGAAGGCGTTGGAATTCAAATTCATGAACCTGCATGCTGTCGGCAAGGTTTAAGATTGTTGTCAATGAATGCGCATTATGGGTTGCAAATTGTGCATAAATATGTGGCGATAAAGCCAATAAATCGCGCGCCGAACGAATATAAGAAACATCAGTTGCGTGTTTTTGCGTGAAAACTGGAAAATCGGGGCGACCATTTGATTGGGATTTTTTAATTTCTGCATCCCAATAAGCACCTTTAACAAGGCGAACCATGAAGCGCATTTTGCTTTCTTTGGCTAAATCACCCAAATAGGCAATGACATGGCGCACCCGTTTTTGATATGCCTGCACCGCAAGGCCAAGCCCTTCCCAGCCCTTTAATGACGGCTCATGGGCAAGGTTTGATAAAATCTCAAGGCTTATGCCCAATCTATCGGCTTCTTCGGCATCGATACAAAAACCGATATTTCTTTGTGCCGCCATTTGCGCAAGTTCAAGCACGCGTGGATAAAGCACATTTTGGATTTTTTCAGGCTGTTTTGCGTCATATCGCGCATGAAGTGCCGATAATTTCACCGAAATGCCCGATGATTTAACTGGGCCATCATCCTTATTGGTATTTTGCCCCAAAACCTCAATCGCATCAGCATAGGATTTGAAATATTTTTGCGCATCCTTATCGGTTCGCGCGCCTTCACCAAGCATATCAAAACTAAAGGCACTTGATTCGCCTTTTTTAATCATGCCTGCGCCACGTTTTATTGCCGCATTAATTGTGCGCCCCAAAACGAATTGTTCGCCCATGATTTTCATCGCACCATTAACCGCCGCGCGAATTACAGGTTCACCTGCTTTGCGGGTTAATTTATGCATAAAACCACCGAAATCTTGCTTGGTTTCCGCGCTTACATCAACAACTTTGCCAGTAAGCATAAGACCGAAAATAGAGGCATTGATTAAAATCGATTCACTGCCACCTAATTTATCACTCCAATTGCCGCTTTTGATTTTTTCGGCGATTAATAAATCGGCGGTTTCTTGATCGGGAATTCGCAAAAGCCCTTCGGCAAGGCACATAAGCGCCAAACCTTCAGGGGTTGAAAGACCGAATTCTTCCAAAAAGCTTTCCAAAACGCCCGCAGGGCGTGGTTTTGCACGGGCAATTTTGACTAATTCGCAGGCATCTTGAAATGCTTTATCACGCAAACTTGCATTTATTGCGTTGTTTTCTAACATAAATTTTGACAGTTCACTTTCATCTTGATACTTATCAACATCTGCCACATCAAATTTGTGGTTAAAGAAAACTGCCATTTATGACTCCCGAATTTGCTTGCAATGATTTATATAGACGCTAAATTCATTGGCATAAATGCTCAAGTGGATTATGCGGTTGCGGGAATATTTTTCCCCGAAATTGTAAAAGTTGAAACTTTATGCTTCGTTTATAAAATAGGATAGAATATTTTGCGTATTATGATCGTTACCGATGCGTGGGAACCACAAGTTAATGGCGTTGTGCGCACATTAGGTCGAACCATAAAAGAATTAAAAGATATGGGTCATAAAATTGAACTTGTGACCCCTGCTGACGGTTATTATACTTTACCACTTCCGACTTATTCTGAAATTAAATTGGCAATTGGTGCGCGCGCAGATATCGAACATCGCTTTGAAGTTTTTGAGCCTGAGGCCGTTCATATCGCAACCGAAGGGACTTTGGGTCTAACCGCGCGCCGCATTTGTATTGAAAATAAATTTCCGTTTTCAACATCATATCATACACAATATCCCGAATATATTTCGGCACGTTTTCCAATTCCTGAAAGTTGGGGCTATGCTTATGTGCGCTGGTTCCATGAGATGTCGGGGCGGGTTATGGTTACAACCCGCACAATGAAGGAATTACTGGAATCAAAGGGCTTTAAAAACCTTTCAATCTGGTCGCGCGGCGTTGATATTGAACAATTCTCACCAAGCCTACGCACCGAAGATCGTGGCCCATTCAAGGGGATGAAAGGGCCAATTTATCTTTATGTTGGGCGTGTTTCGGTCGAAAAAAATGTGGAAACCTTTTTAAAGCAAGATTTGGATGGCACAAAAGTCGTTGTTGGTGAAGGCCCGGCTTTTGAAGATTTAAAAAACCGCTTTAAAGATGTTGTGTTTTTAGGCGCAAAATTTGGCAAAGAGCTTGCCGAATGTTATGCAAATGCAGACGTTTTCGTTTTCCCAAGCCTTACCGACACTTTTGGTTTGGTAATTTTAGAAGCTATGGCAACGGGAACCCCAATTGCCGCTTTTGATGCCCCTGGGCCACGTGATATTCTACCTGGAACAAAGGCGGGCATAATTGGCGATGATTTAAAGGCAAATATTGAGGCGGCATTAAAACTTGACCGCGAAGAAGTTGCAAAAACCGCGCAAAATTATACATGGCGCGCATGTGCCCAAGAATTTTTCCATAATCTTGACCCAGTTCCATTAATGGAGCGGCGCAAAATTTGGCAGAGGGTGAAAAGCGCACTTTCGCTCAAGCGCAAGCGTAGAATTATCGATTAATAAACGCAGCAAATTTAGCCGAACATACTTGATTGGCCATATATATTTGCGCCCGTTACGGCTTGGCGTCTGTCCTGTTCGATTTTTGAAATTTGTGCTTTGAATTTAGATAATGCATCACCATCTAAAACCCTTGAAGATGGAACGCGTGCACTTAATGGATCAATCGCCTCGCCATTTTTGCGAACTTCAAAGTGAAGATGTGGGCCAGTTGAACGACCAGTATTGCCACTAAAGGCAATTTGGCTATTTTGGCGAACCCTGTCACCAACCCTTAAACCAGAACCAAAGCGGGATAAATGCGCATATCTTGTTGACCAGCCATTACCATGATCAATATCCACAACATTGCCATAACCACCCATGATTGATGCGCGCGTAACAACGCCATCACCCGCCGCCAAAACTGGCGTGCCAACTTTTGCACCAAAATCAACGCCAGTGTGCATTTTAGTATAACCAAGAACAGGGTGGAAACGCATTCCAAAGCCTGATGTCAAATGCGCGCCATTGATTGGCGTTTTCATCAAAAATTTTCGCGCAGAACGCCCCGAAGTGTCAAACCATTCCTCCGAACTAGCGCCAGGGGCAAGATAGCGGTAAAGGGAAATCGAACGCCCACTTAAAAGTGTGATTGTAACAAAAGTAGGCTCACCCTCACGCACAACTGCGCCGCGTTGGTCAAAAATTCTATCAAACATCAATTCGAATGAACAACCGGGGCCAATCTCACGCTCAAAGTCAACGTCATATGCGAATGCATCAGCCAAGGTTTCAGCGGTACGTTCTGGCGCACCTTGTGCGGTTACGCTTGCCATAAGGCCGTCTGCGCCAATTGTTCCAGCTATTCTAAGGGTGCGGCGTTTAAAGCTTGTGCTTAATTCGCGCGCTTTGTAATTGCCATCAACGGTGCGCGAAACTGTTATTGATTTTTGCGCCGAGCTTGCAAGATTAAAGCCCAAAAGACGTTTTAAATTCCCATCTTGGCGAAGGAAAATTGTTAATTGGTCATCTTTTTTAATGTCGGAAATATCAATCACACGCGCCAAGGCGCGCACCGCAATGGTTACATCTGTTGAATTTGCGCCAGCACGAATCAATGCCTGTGTGATATTTTCCTTGCTTCCAATTGCAAGTTTTTGCCGTTCAATTTGGTTAGAACCGCCATCTGCAAATTGGGCAATCGCATCGTGACTTGCAATTGAAACAACGCCGCCAAATGCTGCGCCCAATGCCAATAAATTGCGCCGCGATATTTTAGTATCATCCTTATTTAAAAGCGCAAAAATGTTTGAAATTCTTAGCAATTTTATTTGTCCCACGCAAATTGAGTAGCTTAAAAACCATCACTAATTTTAGGTGAAATGGTTAACAAGCTGTGTCCAAAAACATTCCGCTTATGGTTAAAGAATTTTCTATTCTGTTTCAAACTTGCACATTTTTGCGCATGGGGCAAGTTACAAAGCCTCGCATATTGTAGCTTGCGGTGATATGTAACACCTAAATGAACTTTAAGAATCATAAATTTGGTTTTGTGTTTATTATATTATTTAGAAAAATTTTGTGGATTAATTCGGCTATAAAAAATGTCAGATGATGAAGAAAATAATGCTGATACACAAAATGATGCAAAGCCATCAAAGAAGAATTCACATAATTTACCCATTATAATTGGCGCTTTTGGGCTTTGTGTTTTTGCGCTTTGGATGAACCGAAACCAAGTTGCAAAATCAACCTTAGAGGCAAGTTTACACGCCAAAGGCATTGATGCGAAAATTGATTTTGAAGAATTGCAATTTGATCACGCCAAATTTTCGCAAATGAAATTGTCAAAAGATGGCAAAGATACGATTTATGCAACAAATGGCGAAATCAATTGGCACTTAAACGATAAAAGACAATTGGTGATTGATAAATTATCATCGCAAAATCTTTATATTAATGTTGGAATTAATGAAAATGGCGTCGATTATGGCGCTTTGAAACCTTTTTTTAGCGGCAAAAAAAGTAGTTCAAAAAGTTTTATTAAAGAAATAAAAATTGGCGAATTAAAATTAAATCTTGCAACACAAAAAGGTATATTCACCTTTGTTGGTCCACTTATTGGTGATGGCGATAAAGAAATTAACGGCAATTTTTTTGTATATTCGCCCCAAGAAATCATCAAAACCAATAATAATAAAGCGCCCAAAATTGATATAAAAACTGGCACGATTAACAATGGCCCAATTAATTTAAGCGCACAAATAAATGGCGATAAGATTATATTTGGCAATTCTGTAATTCCAAAAGGCATAAGCCTTGGCGAAACTAAAATTTCACTTGGCGCGAAAATGCAAGTGCCTGAAAATTCAAAACCGCCAATCATCGAAATTTTACCAAGTCAAATAAGTTCACAATTTTTTGAAACACAGGGAATTAAATTTAAAAACCCTGAATTTAAAATATCACGCCTTTATGCAGAACTTGGGAAAAATATTGCAAAAGATATTGCCTTAAGCACATCTGGTGAATTTAATTTTTCAAATTTGAATATTGGCAATAATAATATTGGTCAAAGCAATATTTTATTCGAACTTGCGCGAACCGAAAATGGTCAAAGCCGTCTGAATTTCAAATCAATTGCAAATAATTTTGCAATGGGAATAAAAAGCAATAATATAAAGGCAAATGGCATTATTGACGCTAAAATAATTGATTTATCACAATTTCAAAATGCCCCAATCAAGGGTGAGATTGATGCAAATCTAAATGGCACTAAACTTATTGATTTTGTGAAAAACAACCCATCAATTATCAATTCCAACCTTAATCCATTTTTGCAAAACCCCAATATTGCAGCGAGTTTTGCGATTGATGGCTATGCACAAAATATTATTTTAAAGCCAAAAGACAGTTTAAAACTTAATGGCACAAATGGTGCAATCCTCAATTTTACACCCGATAATAATTTAAGCCCGAACCTTATAAATATTGGCACAGGATTGCCAAAAATTTCACTTGGCGGGCGATTAAATGCAAGTGACAAAAGTGGCCTAACGTTTGACGGGATTTTGAAATCTTTCAATTTTAAAGACAATAATATTGATTTGGTTTTTGAAAATACATCGGGAAAAAATATTAAAATCCAAAACCAAATTTTTGATGCAAATTTAAAGAATGCCCATATTTTTATAAATCAAAATAATAAATTAAGTGGAAGCTTTCTTGGCAATTCTGATTTTCATAATCAAGAAATCAACGGGCGCTTAAATTTTGCGGGCAACATCAATTCTGATATAATTGATGCCAGCGTGAAAGGAAATTTTGCGCAAATAAACACCCAAGGCATAAAGGCGCAAAACCTTGATTTAAGCGCAAATCTTAATGGCAATACGAAAAGTGCAATTGGAATTAATTCCAAAATTAGTCTTGGCAAAATAAATACAAAAGATATTTCGGGAAACCAAATTTCACTTAATGCGAATGGTATTATTGGTCTAAATAATGCCCCAATTTTTAGTGGCAATATTAATGCAAACGCCAACGATTTTAGTGCGTTTGAAACCTATATTAAAAGGCCAAAACTTGATGGCAATATAAAGCTTAATATTGCCCAAGACGGCATAGGCCTAAATAGCACAAATTGTATAAATATTGAGTTTGAACAATTAATAAGCGCAAACGCAGCCTTAAACGATACTAATGGCAAATTATGCCCTGACAAAATGGGGCGCATATTTGCCAATAATAAAAACGGCACAATAATTTATGCACAGACCGATATTGGTAAAAGCATTTTGAAAATGGGTAATTCGCCTGATGCACCAATTATTTCGCTTAATCAATTAAAGGGTAGTTTTTCACCAAATGGCAAAAATGGTCAAAAATTTGATGGCAATGCCCTTGATTTAAAATTGCAATTCAAAACAAGCCCAACAGAATGGGCACAGATTGTTTCCAAAAACACCAATATAAATCTTGTAAATACTAAATCAGGAACGCAAATTGACGCCAATATTGAGAAGTTTGACGCATTAAATCTTCCGATTAATGCCTCTGGCGCGCTTAATGGAAAAATGATTATCCCAAGTGGGCAAAAACCGAATGCACAATTTGAGCTTAAGAATATAATTGTAAGCGATAAAAATACTTCGCCAATGTTTTCCCCCTTCATCATTAATGGGCGCGGGCAATTACAAGAGGATAAAATCAATCTATTTGGAAATGCGCGTATTGAAAACCATGATGGCGATATTTCCCAAATCTTCCTTGAGCATAATTTACAAAGCGGGATTGGTAATGTTTTGTTTGACGCTTCAAGCCTTACATTCATCCCCGCGATTAAAGGCAATGAAAGCATAAAGCTTGAAGCAAAAGACATAATCCCACCGTTAAAAGGTATTTTTAATGACACCGAGGGGGTTTTGGATACGCGGGCTGGCATTTCATGGGCACCGAATGAGCCTGTAAAATCATTTGCACGCATAAGCACTGATGATTTGGGCTTTAGCCCGCCAATCGGTATCGCACAGGGGATAAAGGGCACAATTGAAATTGCCGATATTTTGAAATTGCGCACTGATAAGCAGCAAATAATAAAAGTCGATAGTTTTGACCCAGGGCTTCCAATTGAAAATGGCGAATTGGGCTTTGAATTAAGTGGCAATAATTCAATTGATATAAATCTTGTAAAATGGGCATTTTCAAATGGCACATTAAGTATGCGCCCAGTAAATATCCCATTTGGTCAGTCACCTAAATCACTTATTATTGATGCCAAAGACATTGATATTGCCAAATTATTACGCCTTGCAAAAATCCCCAATCTTGAGGTTGAAGGCGTCATGAGTGGGACATTGCCGATTAATATCATCGATAATACTTTTGAAATTGTTGGCGGGCATTTATATGGCGAAGGCGAAGGGGTTTTGCGTTATACTGGCCCACAAATTGGCGGCGAAAAACCAAAGCCAACAGGTACACAAAAGCTAAAAGAAAAAATATTTGGCAAACCATCACCAAGTGCAACCGATATTGCAATCGATGCATTGCGTGAATTGCATTATAAGGTTTTGCAAATTGATGTTGATGGTCGCATTACAGGCGATATGACCTTTAGCGTGCTGCTTGAAGGCTCTAACCCCGCATTATTACAGAACCATCCATTCTTATTCAGAATTAAGGCAAAAATTCCAGTTGGTGAAATCCGCGCAGGCTATGAAAGCATTTTCCAATCAAGTGACCAATTCATAATTGACCAATTATCAAAAGCATCAACGCAAACCCAAACACCTAAATAATCAATTCCAAGGTTTCATAATTAAAACCGCGCCAATAAATATAAGCGCAAAACCAATTATCACATGCCATGTTATTTGCTCTTTAAGGTAAAAATAGGAAAAACCTATAAAAACACTTAGTGAGAAAAATTCTTGGATGGCTTTTAATTGCGATGCGCTCATAAAATTTGAGCCATAGCGATTGGCAGGAACCTGAAGGCAATATTCAAAAAATGCGATTCCCCATGATGCCAGAATAACAATCCAAAGCGGCAAGGATTTAAACTTTAAATGCCCATACCATGCAAAAGTCATAAAAAGGTTTGAAAAAAACAAAAGTGATAAAGTAGTAATTTGGTTCATAAATTATTTTAGACTCAAAGCACTTACCGCATCTTTAACAGCCTTGGCACAGGGGCTTGGTAAATCATCAATTGCAAACCAATCAAGGCCGGAATGTTTGTGCGGTTCTTGAATCGCAGGTTCGCCAATAAATTCAGTTACAAGGTAAATTGGCGCCACCCAATGATGGGTTTTTTCTTCATCCCACATATCCATTAATGTCAAAAGAAATGGATTTTGAATTTCAACATTTATTTCTTCTTTGGCTTCGCGTGTGACGGCCTGTTCACAAGTTTCAAACAAATCAACCTTACCACCAGGCAAAGCCCAATGATCCGCCTCTGGCGCTTTTACACGCCTTATAAGCAGGATTTTATTGTCTTTTATAATCGCGGCACCAACGCCAATTCGGGGTTCTTTTTGAATCATTTTTTCTAATTAAACAAATAAATAAAGATTGCAATGATGGCGAATTATTGCACAATAATTTCAAAGGGAGGTTTTAAAATGAGCAAAAAAATAAAAAATCAAATATTAATATGCAGCATTTTGGCTTTAGGTGCGTGTGCAACATTTTCACAAAATGACAATAATCAATTCATAATAAAAGATGCCGAAAATTTTGCTAAAATAATCGAAAATGGCAAAATACCTGACGAGAAAACCCTGCAAACCCATTATATTGATAACGGAACAGAGGGTATAAAAATATTCACCGAAGGGCGAATTGAAAATGCCGCAAACTTACATAAAAATATTGAAAAGAATTTTTCCCAATATCAATATGCGGTAAAAACATGTCTTCCTGCTGCACGCTCAATCCAAAGCGAGGCAGGTATAGTTTTAAGGAAAGTTGCCGATACATTGGGCGAAAAAGATATTGCGCCAGCCTATATTTTATTTGGCGCAAATAATTCGGGCGGGCATGGTGATGAACGCGGCTTTTCAATAGGTCTAGAAGTAATGTGTCGCGGCAATATAAGTTATGAAGAAGCGCGCAAAAATTTACTTGGAATTATTGCCCATGAAATTGTCCATGTATATCAAGCACGCACGCCACCCAAAGACCCCAAATACGACATTCTATACGTTGCGATTGCCGAAGGTGGTCCAGATTTTATCGCACAAATTGCAACAGGTAATTCACTTTCTGCATCCTCGGAATATGGAAAATATGGCCTTGTACATGAAGCTGAAATTTGGCGTGATTTTAAAAATGACCTTGAAAAAGGTGGAAACTTAAATGGTAATGATTGGTTTTATAGCCAAGGCCGCAACGGGCGCCCAAATGATTTAGGATATTTCATAGGGCGCAGAATTTGTGAAGAATATTACAAGCACGCAAAAGATAAAAATGCGGCATTAAAAGAAATTATTTCGCTTCAAAACCCTAAAAAAATTCTTGATGAAAGCGAATATGGGAATGAATGGAATAATTAAATCATCCCATTTTGAACGCAATATTCAAGGCATTGGGTTTTGCAAAAGGCGGCGTAATTTTTGTCACTTTCGGTTTCAAAAAAGCCCCCCTTTTCAGTGCATTTTGTGATTTTATCAATTCGAAAAACCCGAAACCCGCCGCGCAATTCGCACCATGCCGAAAGTGTCCAAACTTTGCCCCAATATTCAATCCCCAACGGGCGGATTGTGCGAACCGAAGATATATCATTCAAATCAATATATTCAATTTCAAGCTTTGAATTAATTTCCAATGCGCGGCGCATTATTTCCAATTTTTGGCGCATTCCATCATCAAAAGAATAAAATATTGATGCAGGGGTTTTTATTTTTTTCGAATTAAGCGGAATTACCGCCTGTATTTTCAAAAATGCTTCTTCGGCAGCCTTAACAATTTCCTTGTCCGAAATTGCGCGAACAATATCAAGGCCGAATTTTAATGCCGATAATTCGCGCGCATTAAATTGAAGTGGCGGTAATTCAATTGGGGCGCGGATGATATAACCAATCCCCCGCTCCCCCTCTATCGGGACGCCAGATTTTACAAGGGCGTCAATATCACGATAGATTGTTCGTACCGAAACGCCAATTTCGTGCGCAATCTCTTGCGCGGTTCGCAATCTTTTCCCGCGCAACGCTTGGACAATCTCGAACAATCTATCAATTTTACGCAAATCTATTCCTTAATTTCAAAACCAATTTCATAATGATGCATCTTCATGCCATTTGGGTCAATCACAGAAATAAAATCTTGAACCTCGGCATAGGTCATAAAATTTTGCGCCGCAGCTTTCGCGCATTCCATATCGCGCCATTTTACCACATTTATATATTTTCCATCTTCATCTTGCGCCAATTGCGTTGAAATAAAGCCTTCCAAAGACTTAGCAAACGAAAGCGCCTTTTGCGCCGCCGCCAAAAACTCTATTTTACTTGATTGTTTAGTTTGATAAAATTCAACAACTTCTAAAACTTCTGACATCACATTCTCCTGTTTTTGCGCTTGTAACAGGCGGCAACTGACAAGGCGTGGCAGGAGTGGTTTTGAGAAACTCACCCAAAAGTCTGACGCTTTAAAGCGTGAATTTTAGCACTTTTCTTCTTTTATTTTTTACCAATTGCGCCTATGTGAAGGGTGTTGGTTAATGCCAACACGCCACCCCTTGCCTGACGGCAGAATTTGGTCGCCACCATTTCTTAAGGGCACACCCTTAAGGGGGCATAGTTCAAAACCCACCTGTGACCTCGTATGGCGCAGGTTTAAATAATAAGAGGATTTAAAATGTTACAAGCTTATCGTGAACATGTTGCCGAACGTGCCGCCTTTGGAATTCCACCGCTTCCTTTATCTGCACAGCAAACGGCGGATTTAATCGAATTAATTAAAAACCCACCTGCGGGCGAAGAAGCATTCTTGCTTGATCTTTTGACCCATCGCGTGCCCCCTGGCGTTGATGATGCGGCGCATGTTAAGGCATCTTTCCTTGCGGCTGTTGCCGATGGTGATGTTAAATGCGCCCTTATTTCACGCGCAAAAGCAACCGAATTACTTGGCACAATGGTTGGTGGTTACAATGTAAAACCACTTATCGATTTATTACCAGATGCCGAAGTTGGCAAAATTGCCGCCAATGCATTGAAAAAAACCTTGCTTATGTTCGACTTTTTCAATGATGTTGCCGAACTTGCCAAAGGTGGCAATGAAAATGCCAAAGAAGTAATCCAATCATGGGCAAATGCCGAATGGTTCACAAGCCGTCCAAAAGTTGCCGAAAAAATCACCGTTACAGTTTTCAAAGTAACTGGTGAAACCAATACTGACGATTTATCACCTGCCCCAGACGCTTGGAGCCGCCCTGATATCCCGCTTCACTATCTTGCAATGCTTAAAAACAAGCGCGATGGCATCACGCCAGAAGAAGATGGCGTTCGCGGCCCAATGAAATTCATCGAAGACCTAAAAGCCAAAGGCAATTTGGTTGCCTATGTTGGTGACGTAGTTGGTACGGGTTCAAGCCGTAAATCAGCAACCAATAGCGTTATTTGGGCAACTGGCGAAGATATTCCTTTTGTTCCTAATAAACGTTTCGGCGGTGTAACTTTGGGCGGAAAAATCGCGCCTATTTTCTTCAATACACAAGAAGATTCAGGTGCATTACCAATCGAAGTTGACGTAAGCCAAATGAATATGGGCGATGTTGTTGATATTTACCCATATGACGGCAAAGTTGAAAAAAATGGCGCAAAAATCGCCGATTTTGCATTAAAATCTGATGTAATCCTTGACGAAGTTCAAGCGGGTGGTCGTATCAACCTTATTATTGGGCGTTCATTAACCGCGAAAGCGCGTGATTTCCTTGGCCTTGGCGCAAGTGATATTTTCCGCCTTCCTGCTGTTCCTGCCGATACTGGCAAGGGCTTTACATTGGCGCAAAAAATGGTTGGTCGTGCTTGTGGCCTTCCAGAAGGTAAAGGTATGCGCCCTGGCACATATTGCGAGCCAAAAATGACCACTGTGGGTTCTCAAGATACAACTGGCCCAATGACGCGCGATGAATTGAAAGATTTGGCGTGCCTTGGCTTCTCTGCGGATTTGGTGATGCAATCATTCTGCCATACGGCAGCGTATCCAAAACCTGTTGATGTGAAAACCCATAAAACTTTGCCATCTTTTATTTATAATCGCGGCGGTGTTTCACTTCGTCCGGGTGATGGCGTTATCCACTCATGGTTAAACCGTATGTTGCTTCCTGATACTGTTGGAACTGGCGGTGATTCGCATACACGCTTCCCAATTGGTATTTCTTTCCCTGCGGGCTCTGGCCTTGTGGCGTTTGGTGCGGCAACCGGCGTTATGCCACTTGATATGCCTGAAAGCGTTTTGGTTCGTTTTAGTGGTTCATTACAACCAGGTATCACACTTCGTGATTTGGTTCATGCAATCCCTTATTATGCAATCAAAGCGGGTCTTTTGACCGTTGCCAAAGCAGGCAAAATCAACGTCTTTAGCGGTAAAATCCTTGAAATCGAAGGTTTGCCTGATTTAAAAGTTGAGCAAGCATTCGAATTAACCGACGCATCCGCAGAACGTTCTGCGGCTGGTTGTACGGTTAAATTGAATAAAGAGCCGATAATTGAATATATGAAATCAAATATCGTACTTTTGAAAAACATGATTGCCGATGGTTATAAAGACGAAAAAACCATTGCCCGCCGCATTTCAAAAATGGAAGAATGGATTGCCAATCCTGTCCTTCTTGAAGCAGACAAAGATGCCGAATATGCCGCAATAATCGAAATCAATATGGACGAAATCAAAGAGCCAATTCTTTGCGCGCCAAATGATCCCGATGATGCACGCCTATTAAGTGATGTTGCAGGCACAAAAATCGATGAAGTATTCATCGGTTCATGCATGACCAATATCGGTCATTTCCGCGCTGCTGCAATGCTTTTGAAAGATAAGCGCGATATTCCAACCCGCCTTTGGGTTGCCCCGCCAACCAAAATGGATGCGTCTGAACTTACTAAAGAAGGCGTTTATTCAACTTTTGGAACCGCAGGCGCAAGAACCGAAATGCCGGGCTGTTCGCTTTGCATGGGTAATCAGGCGCAAGTTCATGAAGGTGCAACCGTTGTTTCAACATCAACCCGCAACTTCCCGAACCGCTTGGGCCGCAATACCAATGTATTCCTTGCCTCTGCCGAACTTTCGGCGGTTGCCTCAAAACTTGGCAAACTTCCAACTGTTTCCGAATATTTGGCTGAAACTGGCGTTCTTAATAGCAAAAAAGACGAAGTCTATCGCTATATGAACTTCGACCAGATTGAGGAATACAAAGAAGTAGCGGATGCATTGGCGTAATTAAAAGCCACCCTTCAGTCACGATTCGCGTGCCAGCTTCCCTCAAGGGAAGCAATTAACCCTAAATCCTTCCCTTGAGGGAAGGTGGCAACGCAAGAAAAACAAAAGCCCAAGGGAAACCTTGGGCTTTTGTTTTATGCATTAATTCTTTAAATTTAAAATATGCAATTAACCACCAAAACCCAAGTTGAAATATAATTTGCAATTTTATGCGCTACTTAATATGTATTATATTTATAACATTTCATAAATGGCATTTTGGAGCTTAAGTTTTGCGAATTGTTTTTTTGTCATTTCTTGCAATAGCTTTGTTTGCATCAAGTCCGACTTTGGCAAAGACAAAATCTTTAAATATAGAGTGCCACTCTAATACTAAATTCACAATCGATATGTTTCCAGAATTAACCTCATCGGTCGAAAAACATATAGATAGAGATTCAAAATTTAAACTAGACTTTGCCAACAAGGTTGTTGAATACAATAACAATAAAACTTCTTTTAAAGAAAATGGCGCAAATGTTATTTCATTTACTTTAGAAAACAACGCAAAAAATGATGGCTCTAGGTTAATAATCAGATGGGCATATTATGAAATTAATTATAAAAAAATGACAATGTTAGCTCGGCATAGAATTATGGCTTATGATGCGGATGCAACAAATTATTCGTTACCTTACACGTTTGATGTAAACCTCGAATACAAATGCAAAAAAATTAATTCTTCTCGCCAAAAATAAATTGCAAACATTTGCTAACATTATTAAGGCGTTATAATTTATAGGGACAAAGGAAATAATATGAAAAAGCTTTTATTATCAGTGGTTTTTGCGCTTTCGGTTTCGGGCAATATGGCATTTGCGCAAAATTTGATGCCAAAGGCAGGGGCGCAGGTTGCGGCGGATGCTACCGCTAATAATGGTTATAAATATCTTATTTATCTTCCAAAAGATTATGATGCCAAGCAAAGCAAAAAATGGCCGGTTTTGGTTTTTCTTCATGGTTCGGGTGAACGCGGTGAAGATTTGAATAAATTGAAAGTTCATGGCCCGCCGCGCCTTGTAAATGAAGGGCGCGATTTGCCATTTGTAATTATTTCCATGCTTTGCCCTGAAAACAAACTTTACGAGAACCCACGCCTTGAGGCGACATTGAAAAGCGCCACGCGCGGAATTAAAATTGATAAATCACGGCTTTATCTAACTGGCCTTTCAATGGGTGGTATGGCCACTTGGAGTTGGGCGATTGAAAAGCCGCATTATTTCGCCGCCATCGCCCCAATCGCCGGAATGGCAAACCCGCAAGATGCCCCAAAGATTTTAGACCTGCCAATTTGGGCATTTCACGGCGCAAAAGATGATGTTGTAGCCCTACAGGGGGATCAGGATATTGTTGGCTCTATCCACGAAATTGGCGGTACAAAGGCGAAAATCACAATCTACCCAGAAGCCAATCACGATTCTTGGACGCAAACATATGCAAACCCTGAATTCTATGATTGGCTTTTAAGCAATGTGAACCCACACCCTAAGAATTTTTAGTTTGAATGCTCTGATTTCCATTTCATTGCGTTGCGAACGCGGTTTTCAACGCTTGGGTGATCATAGAAGAAAAATTCCTCCAATGCGCTTGGGTTGGCTTTGCGATATTCTGCGGTTTTCAAAAGCGCAGTCGCAAGGCCATCAGGCTCTTTGGCATGGGTTAGGGAGTAATTATCCGCCTCACTCTCCACACTTCTTATGGCGGTGTTGGTGATTGGGGTAAAGATAAACATGATAATTGATGAAATTGCAATTATGATTGGAAATCCAACAGGGTCATCCAATTTTGTATCTTTAAGGCCGAATGCATTTGCCAATTTGCCATAATATTTATTGGTAACAAAAAACGCCACAAGCATTAAAAATGACATAATCATCACAAGGCGCCATGAATGCCCCAAAACAAAATGCCCAATCTCATGCCCAACAACTGCGCGTGTTTCCGCCATTGAGGTTTTTTGAAGCGCCATATCAGAAACCGCAAGGCGCGTTGTACCAAATGCGCCCGCAACATTGGCGGTAACCACGCTTCTTTGGCGTGAACCATCAAAAACAAAGATTTTATCGGTTGGAACTTTGCTTTCTTGGGCAAGTTTCACAATTTCATTTTTTACCGCACCCTCTGGGAATGGTGTGTATTTATTGAAAAGGGGTTCAACAAAAATTGGCGCAAGAATAATCATAAGCAATATGAAAACACCGCCCGCCGCCGATGCCCAAATCCACCATGATTTTTTCAATTTCCTAAGAAGCGCATAAACACCAATAAAGGCAATCGCCAAAACAAAATTACTTATCAATATACTAAGGGCAAATTGACCAAACCAATCGCCAAATGGCTGTTTTGAGAGGCCGTAAAAATGTTCACGATGATAAGAAGTGAATATATTCCAAGGTAGGGTTATGATTGTTTGAATAAATAAAAAGACCAATGGAATTATAAAGCTTTTTAAAACTGGCCTTGGGCGTTTTGAATCAATTCGCAGTGCAATTTTTTGTAAATATCCAGAACGAACAATTAAATAACACGCCAACAGGCCTATTATAAAATCAAATAATAAAACCCAATGCCCACCATTGGTATAACCTGTTGAACGCGTCACCACATCTTGCGGTAATGTTGCCATATAGGCTTTGGTTGCTTGCTCTATATCAAATGCCATTTTTATCTCCCATATTGAAAAACAATATGGGAGGTTTTTAAATTGTCAAATGAATAAATATTTGCCTACTCAACAGTTACCGATTTTGCCAAATTGCGTGGTTGATCCACATCTGTGCCTTTGGCAACTGCAACGTGATAGGCCAAAAGGTGGATAAGTGGTGAATAAACAAATGGCGCAACAAAAGGGTGACATTCAGGGGCGCGAACCGCATTTTTGACAGCATCGCCCGCTTCTTCAATACCTTTGGCATCGGAAAGAAGGGTAATCGGGCCACCGCGTGCGGCAATTTCTTGCACGTTTGAAATTGTTTTTTCGATTAATTCATCATGTGGCGCAACCGCGATAATTGGCGTTTGTTCGTCAATAAGGGCGATTGGGCCGTGCTTTAATTCACCGGCTGCATAACCTTCGGCGTGAATATAGGAAATCTCTTTAAGTTTAAGTGCAGCTTCTAATGCCACTGGATACGAAGTTCCGCGCCCAATATAAAGAATTGATTTAGCGTGCGAAATTTCGTTTGCAGTTTTTTCAATTTTATTTTCAATTTCAAGCGCTTCACGGATAAGGCGCGGGGTTTCCATCAAAAGGCGCGCATATTCACGCTCTTGCTCACGGGTGATTTTACCACGTGCAATTGCGGCATTGATTGCAACACTTGCCAAAGCCGCCAATTGGGCAACAAAAGCCTTGGTTGATGCCACACCAATTTCAGGGCCCACCAAGGTTTCCAAAACCGCATCAGCCTCACGGGCAATTGATGAGGTTGCAACATTCACAACACCCAAAGTTTTCCAGCCATTTTGCTTGCAAAGCCTTAAGGCCTCTAGAGTATCAGCGGTTTCGCCAGATTGGGAAATGAAAAGCGCCGCCGCACGCCCTGCGGCAACCGGTTTGCGATAGCGGAATTCAGATGCAATGTCATTTTCGCATGAAAGCCCTGCGATTTGTTCAAACCAATATTCTGCAACACGGCCCGCCAAATATGCCGTTCCACAGCCAACAATCCATAATTGGTCAATTGATGCAAAATCAAAACCACAATTGGGAAGCGAAACTTTTTCTTCTAATGGGTCAATATAATGCCCTATTGTGCGCGCCACTGCATCGGGTTCTTCGTGAATTTCCTTTTGCATATAATGGCGATAATTACCTTTTTCGACCGCTGCCGCAGATGCGGCAACAATTGCAAATGGGCGGATAATTTCTTTGCGCGCTTTATCCAAAATGACATAGGTTGATTTAGTAATTTCAACCAAATCACCTTCTTCGAGGTAAATTACTTTATTGGTAAATGGTGCGACCGCAATTGCATCCGAACCCAAAAACATTTCATCATGCCCAAGGCCAACAACAAGCGGTGAACCTTGGCGCGCGCCAATCATAAGATTTTCATCACCAGTGAATAGGCACGCAATCGCAAATGCGCCGCGAACTTGGTTCAAGGCATCAATAACTGCGGCACGCGGCGAAAGCCCTTTATCAAGTGAATGGGAAATTAATTGAGTTAAAACTTCGGTATCGGTTTCAGAATCAAATTTATAGCCTTTGGCTTCTAATTCTTCGCGAAGTGTGCGGAAATTTTCGATAATGCCATTATGAACAACCGCAACTTTGTCTGTTGCATGGGGGTGGGCATTGCGGGTTGTTGGCGCACCATGGGTTGCCCAACGTGTATGACCAATACCAGTATTGCCATGAATTGGATTGGCTTTTAATTCATCTTCAAGGTTTTTGATTTTACCTGCGGCGCGGCAACGTTCGATTTTTCCGTCAACTAATGTGGCGATACCTGCCGAATCATAACCACGATATTCAAGGCGCTTTAAAGCCTCTACTAATCTTTGGCTTGCTGCTTCTTTACCAATAATACCAATAATGCCGCACATGTAGTTTTTACCTTTTTTCTATGGGTTTTGGCAAATATACCAAAAAAGTTAAAAAGGCACTTAAACTAATGTTGCAAAAAGTAACATTTACATTTCAGTTAAATTAAACCGCACCAATAAAGGGCAATCCACGACCCTTACCGCCATCATCAAGGCCATAACCAATAAGATATTTATCTGGCAAAACAAAACCAACAAAATCAGGCTGCACCAAATGTTCAGATGCAGGCTTGGTTGCCAAAAGGCAGGTTAGAACTTCTTTCGCGCCCTTTGCCTTTAAATAATCCTGCGCGAACGCAAGGGTTTTGCCTGTATCATAAACATCATCAACCAATAGAACTTGTTTGCCCGTGATTTGACGCTGTAAATCGGCAAGAATATTTAAACGCCCCGATGAATGACCATCGCCATAGGATGAAAGCCAAAGAAAATCAGTTTGCAATAATTTTCCATTATCGGCCAAAGCGCGCATAATATCGGCCATAAAAATGAACGCCCCCTGTAAAAGGCCAATCACAATCGCATCATCATCAAGCGCACTTGCAATTTCTTGCCCTAAAATATCAATGCGTTTTTGAATTTCTTCGCGGCTTACAAGGATTTCATATTCATTTGTCATTTTTGACTTATAGAATGATTAAAAAGAATTTTGAAGATGTGCGACTATATAACTTGTCAAATCTTATTGATTTTTCGCACAAAAGCTATTTCATAAACAAAAACGGAAAAATACATGCAAAGTGATATCGAAATTGCCCGTGGCGCAAGCCTAAAAAATATAAATGAAATCGCACAATCAATAAATATTCCCGATACTGCCCTTCATAATTATGGGCGTCATATTGCAAAAATTGATTTTGAATATTTGCAAAATCTTGAACCAAATCCGAATTCAAAACTTATTTTAGTAACGGCAATAAGCCCAACACCTGCGGGCGAAGGGAAAACCACAACCACAATTGGCCTTGGTGATGCAATTAATGCACTTGGCAATAAAACCCTGATTGCCTTACGCGAACCATCACTTGGCCCATGTTTTGGGCAAAAGGGCGGCGCGGCGGGTGGCGGCTTTTCCCAAGTTGTGCCAATGGAGCAGATAAATCTTCATTTCACTGGTGACTTTCATGCAATTACCACCGCCAATAATCTTTTGGCAGCAATGATTGATAATCATATTTATTGGGGCAATGAATTAAAAATTGATACGCGCCGCATTGTTTGGCGCCGCGCCCTTGATATGAATGATCGCGCGCTTCGCAATATTAATGTTGGCCTTGGCGGAGTTAATGGCGGCTTTGCCCGCGAAGATGGCTTTGATATTAGTGTTGCCAGTGAAATTATGGCAATTTTCTGCCTTGCCAAAGATTTGGCGGATTTAGAAAAAAGAATTGGCAATATTATCATTGCCTATAGAAGCGATAAAACCCCAATTTATGCGCGCGATATTCACGCCCCTGGCGCTTTAAGTGTTCTATTGAAAGATGCGATTGCACCCAATTTAGTGCAAACCTTGGAAAACACCCCTGCCCTTATTCATGGCGGGCCTTTTGCCAATATTGCCCATGGTTGCAATTCACTTATTGCCACTAATGCCGCCCTTAAACTTGCCGATTATGTGGTGACGGAGGCAGGATTTGGCGCAGATTTGGGCGCTGAAAAATTCCTTGATATTAAGTGCCGAATTGGTGGTTTAAAGCCATCAATTGTTGTGATTGTTGCCACAATTCGCGCCCTTAAAATGCATGGCGGAATTGATAAAAAAGACCTTGGGCATGAAGATATTGAAAACCTTAAAAAAGGCGTAGCAAATCTTGAACGCCATATTAAAAATATCCGAAAATTTGGTCTTGATTGTATTGTTGCAATCAATAGATTTTTTCAAGACACCGAAAATGAAATTGCCGCCTTACAAGACATTTGCACAAATCAATTAAACGCCAAATCCTTTATCTGTAGCCATTTTAGCAATGGTTCAAAAGGAACAATCGACCTTGCAAAGGCGGTAATCGAGGCCACACAAAAACCAAGCAATTATGCCCCGCTTTATGACACAAAACTTCCAATCAATGAAAAAATCGAAAAAATCGCCAAAGAAATTTATGGCGCAAGTGAAATAAGTTTTAGCGATAAAGCCAAACAAAAAATGGAAGAATATACAAAACTTGGCTATGCAGACACGCCAATTTGCATCGCCAAAACCCAATATAGTTTTTCTGCCGATCCAAAAAAAATGGGCGCACCAAAAGATTTCACCTTACCAATTAATGATTTAAGATTATCAGCAGGTGCAGGCTTTGTTGTCGCTTTATGCGGCGATATAATGACAATGCCGGGATTGCCAAGAATTCCTGCGGCAAATTCAATTGGCCTTAATGATAAGGGGCAAATTGAAGGGTTGTTTTAATGCCCTGTATGACTTTGTTCAGCGGGCGCGTGTTCAGTTGCGGGTGGTGCAGAATGTTCAGCATTAACTTCACTTGGCACACTTGCCCCATGTTCGGTCGGCGCTGCCGAAACTTCGTGAACAGTATTTTCAACCGCTGCCGCATTATGCGCTGGCGCAGCTTCGTGACCCGCGCCTTCTGGGCTTGTGCCTTCTGGGCTTGTGCCAAGCAATAATGAATTTTCATTTTCATTATGCGTGCTTTTAAGCGCCAAATCTTCTGCGCTTAAATCTTTGGGTGCATCAGCAAAGGCAACAATTGCTTTGATATTGCCATTTGGCGGGTTACGGCGAATTGATTGGAAATTCACAACCTGCCCTTTGTCAATAAAGGTTGCATTAGGATCCACAAGCCATGTTGCAACCTGTTTATGACCATCAAGCAATGTAATTCGCAAATACGGCAGCGCCTTTGCAGAGTTTGTAACATTCTTTACAACGCCCAAAACCATCAAACGCGATCCCTGTTCATCAACACCAGAGCGCACCTCTATATTCTTAATTTCCAAACCATATAGATTTACTGGAAGCCCAAGCATTGCATAAAAAGACGCCGATTTTGGCCATTTTTTTACAATTGAAACCCGATTGCCAATCATAAGCCCCAAAATAACGCCCAAAATTGCAATTGCACCAACCCAGCCCAAAGCAATTGCCCCAATATGGGAGAATTTAATTTTATCATGGGCTTTTTTGCGCATTTCCTGATGCGGCAGGGCTTTATCTTTTGGCTGTTTTTTGAATAAATTTCCAAATCCGCCTGCTTTTTTATCTGGCCTATCTTGGGTTTCTTTTGTTACTTTTATTTTTGAAACCTGCGGCTCGTCTTTGGTATTATCGATTGCATCGGCAGGCTTTTGAAACCAATAATGACCGCACGCCGCACAGCGCAAATTGCGGCCTTTTTCACCAATTGCAGAATCGGCGACTTCATAACTAGCTTGGCATGATGGACATTCAATTTTCATTTTTAAATATATTCAGTTACCACTCTTAACTTAATTGTATAAACAAATTAAAAGGAATGATTGCCAAATTGGCAAACTATCCTTAAGCCATAGTCGAATTCTTAAAACCTTATTCGCTAAATTAGTCCACAGATGAACATAAAAAACCAACAGTCACCACAGGATAAAAAAAATCCCAATAAACCTTGGGTGAAGTTTGAAAATGTTTGTCTTACGTATAACCAAAATCAACGCAAAGATAATGGGCAGCGAACACTTGCACTTGATAATGTTAACCTTAGTTTGAAACGCGGCGGGGTTTATTATTTAACTGGCCCATCGGGTGCGGGTAAATCAAGTCTTTTGAAATTAATGTATCTTGCACTTCGCCCCACAAGCGGCAAAGTTGAATTATTCGGGCGCGATATTGATAATTTATCACGCAATGAATTACCTGAATTGCGCCGTGAAATTGGCGTTGTATTCCAAGATTTTAGGCTTTTGCCGCATCTAAATCTTTTTGATAATCTTGCCGTACCATTTCGTACACGTGGGCAAGAGCCGCATG
>JAPUEP010000031.1 GCA_027492515.1 Hyphomonadaceae bacterium | reverse complement strand
GGTAGTTGTAGGCAGAATACCGGTGCGCTTTGGGCGCGGATTTTTTCATCAGTTGCTTTGTCAAATTCTGTTCCGAAAGGCTTGCTTTCATCATTATCCCATTTTGGATAGGCATTCGCGCGAACCGCAGAATTTGGAAGCGCATTATTAAGTGCGCTACGTAGATTTTCCGAATTACTATTTGCACTCATGCCAAAATCGCGTGCGGGCGCACTCATTGAGAATAATGATTTGCCCTGATTAGATTTGATTTCAATTCTTATAATAGCGCTTTGGCAATCATTTCCCTCGGCACTCGCGGAAACAACGCCTTTATTGTTCCAATCACTAATTGATATTGGCTTTTCAACATTAACAACGCAATTTGAAGACGCCAGCGAAGATGCAGCCGCTTCTTGTGCCGCGCCGCTTATAGAGTTTGCATTTTTTGGTTGTTCAATAACAGGCGAAGGTGGCAACATTTGCGCAGGGTCAAAAGCCTGATCTATAACTGAATTTGTGCTTACCAAATCAGCCTCAATAGAGGCAATTTTTGGTTCGTCACCAATTTTCGCAGGGCCAAGTTTAAAAACAAAACGCCCCATAATTACCGCAATACCAATTATAGCAACAATAACAAAAACAATGGTCGAAACCTTAAGTGCACGCATCAATTATTCACCTTCGGGTCTGATTTTATGTGAAGATAATGTCCAAATATAGGCAAAATCATTAAGCTCAAAAACTTTCTTCAGAATTTTTAAGTTTTTCAACAGTTGCCTTATATCCTGCTTCAACAGCTCTATCGAATGCTTTCCAATCGCGCAATTCAATATCACCCAAATCAGGCACAATTGTTATGTCTGATTTATGGGTATTCTTAAGTGGGGCAAGGGGGGCGGTTGCCGTCCGCATCAATAATTCGGCAATTGGCGGCGGCGAATGATGGCCTTTTTTGAATATCCATTCAAAGAAACTTGGTGGGTTTTTAAATTCTTCGGCATTAAGCGCGTGTTGGCGGCTTACATCAATTCCAATATTAGGGCCACGGTGTAATGATGCCATAATTTCAACTGGAAAATTGTTTAAAACCGCGCCATCAACAAAAACACAATCATCCTCTACAACAGGTGGTAAAATCCCTGGAAGCGCGATTGATGCGCGCAAAGAATGCCGCAAAATTCCAGTGCGGTGAACTTTTACTTTCGCTTCGGTTAAGTTTGATGAGACACAAAAATAAGGGCGTATTAAATCTTCAATTAAAACATCGCCAAAATGCTCTTTAAGGCGGGTTTCAACTTTTTTACCCGATGTCATTGCAACAACCGGTAAAATATAATCATTCAATGGATTTGAAACAACGAAAGCATCCCAAATATGGCTTTCAATTTCCCTGTCATCCCAACCCATTGCGGCACAGGCGGCAATTACACCACCCATTGATGTGCCGCCATAAAAATCAAAATCATAACCCGCCTCGCGCAATGCACGTATCGCGCCAATATGCGCATAAGCACGCGCCCCGCCGCCAGATAAGACAAGGCCAACAGATGTTCCAACAATAATCCTTGCAAGGCTTTTAAGGTCAGATTCACTGCCTTCACGCAATGTCAAAAGCCGTGTAGCATTGGCGGCATCAAGCCATTGTTTGGCGGTGCTTATTGGGTTTCGGCCAACTTTTTTAACCAAGACAACATCAACAAGTTTGAATTCTTGAATTGGCGATAAATTCGGTGGCAATAATGGGTAAGATGGCTTTGCATCTGTTCGCCCAAAAATCCAAATTCTATCGGCTTGGCGAAGGCAGGTTTGTTCCCATGTGCTTTCGCCCAATTGGCTGGTAAGGATTACAAAATCATTATTTCGTTCGATTTCGTCAAACCAGCTTGCTTCTTTGGCTTCGTTTTGTTCGTCAATAATGGCAACGCTTTTGCCAAGTGCACGAATTGCATTTGCAATCTCGCGGGCGCGGGTTTCGATTTCAATTGTTGGGGATGCCGATATAAAGCTAAAAACTTTGGGGTTGTTTAATGCGGCTTTGCGGCGGTTTTGCTTGCTTCTAAAAAGAATTGTTCGTGCTAAACCCTGCATCAAATCGGGGTATTTGCGTACAAGGCGGTTAAAGGTTGCTTTATCAAGTGCAAACAATTCACTATCACGCAAAGCGTAAACTGATGCCGAATGGGTTTCACCTGAAATAAGCGCCATTTCACCAACAGGTTCACCCGCGCGAATATGCCCAATTAATTCATTTTGCCCAATTGCATCACGGCGAAATGCACCCAATGAGCCTGAGCGCACAAACCACATATAATCAGCAATATCGCCTTCGGTAAAAAGTGCGGTTCCGCCAGGGATTGAATACCAAATCGCGTTTTTCGTGACTTCGCGTAATGCCGTTTTATCGGCATTGCGTAAAAACGGAATATTGGCAAAATCGGGCGGAAGCATTTCTTAGAATTTCATTCTGCCCATTACGGTAAGTGCGGGCCAATATTTTGCTTTATCAAGATCGCTTGAAACCTTTGCGGTTTCCTTTGCAAGATTTGCTTGGAAAGTTGGGTCAGACGCAATCGGGCCGGTTACTTTGGTGGTTACATTTGGCTTGCCTTGGTAATAGACACCGCCTTCGGCGGCAAGCGCAATTGAACCAATTTGAAACTCAAGGCCAAGGCCGCCATAAAGCGCCGTTGGGTCAAATTCTGCCTTTGAAGTTAAAACGCCAACTTGCGCGCCCGTATATGTTGTGCCGCCAATATTATAAGAACCAGTTGGCACAGCCGTCATATTAATTTTATTGGAATTGGAATAAATGCCGCCAGTTAAATAAAGTGGCATAAGCGGCGGGTGAATATCAATTTGAACGCCATAAGATTGCAAACCAACGCGCCCATCATATTGAATACTATTTATGCTTTTGTTGTAATTATAATTATATTTTTGACCAATGCCGCGAACAACCACAGTTGGAACAATTTCAAAACCAATTTCAGCACCAAGACCCAACGTACCCGCGCGCGCACTTACTTGTTCAAGTTCGATTGCATTTGCGCTATTTGTGCCAATTATAAAAGTGCCAGCCGCAATTAGGCCAAGGTAAAATAATTTATATTTTTTTTGGTTTTTCATTTATTCCCCCAAAATTTAGCATTATGGTAAATGGAATAAGTTTATTTTTAGTGACTATATTTAAATGAGGTGGTTACTATTGAAACCACTTGCAAAACTTGCGTGAATTATTCTAATGTCGTTATAGCGAGGAAAAATGCCAAAAATTGAATCAAATTTCGATAGAAGTTCTAACGCAGCGCAAAATAATAAAAAAACAATGCGCGATATTGTTGAAGTTTTGAAAGAAAAAACCAAAATTGCCTCATTGGGCGGCACTGAAGAAGCGCGCCAAAAACATATCAAACGTGGCAAATTATTACCACGCGAACGCGTTGAACAATTGATTGATACAGGAAGTGCATTTTTAGAACTAAGCGCACTTGCCGCCAATGGAATGTATGACGGCGATGTGCATGGGGCAGGGCTTATTTGCGGCATTGGTTTGGTTTCGGGGCGCGAATGTATGATTATTGCCAATGATGCCACAGTTAAGGGTGGCACATATTTTCCAATGACCGTCAAAAAACACCTTCGAGCACAGGAAATTGCCAAAGAAAACCGCCTGCCATGTATTTATTTGGTTGATTCAGGCGGTGCAAACCTTCCGCATCAGGCCGAAGTTTTCCCCGACCGTGACCATTTTGGGCGTATTTTCTTTAATCAGGCCAATATGAGTGCGCTGGGAATTTCACAAATCGCATCGGTGATGGGGTCATGCACGGCGGGTGGGGCTTATGTTCCTGCCATGTCGGATGAAAGCATTATTGTTAAAAATCAGGGCACAATTTTCCTTGGCGGCCC
>JAPUEP010000030.1 GCA_027492515.1 Hyphomonadaceae bacterium | reverse complement strand
ATTGGCATCACAGGCAATGCTTAGATATTTTTTTGCCTGTTCATAATCATTTTGCCCCAAATCCCCATAAAAATACAAATCACCCAAGGCCTCGCACGATTGCTTTTTATTGGCAGAACATTCGACAATAAGCGGCTTTTGCGCCTCTTGAAACTTTGAAGCATTATACAAATCAAGCCCAGCCCCCTGCGCAAACGATGCAACAGGAAACAAACCCAACAAAACTAAAACCAAAACCCCGCGCATAAAAGCCCTCAAAAATGTTAGCAAATGTTAGCAATCCATAACACCAAAATTTTTGCCAAACAAATTTGGCATTTATAAGGCATATTTGATTATATGGGTATTTTGGGTGGAGGGGATAGTGAATGTATTCCCTAATCTGCTCCCCAATTATTGGGGAGCTGTCACCGCAGGTGACTGAGGGGTAAGACGGTTCAACAAATAACAAAGCTTTTGTTTTTGCCTTATGGCAAAGCGGTTTTAGAAAAACCGCTTACCCTTCCGACGGCTTCGCCGCCACCTTCCCAATAATTGGGAAGGAGAATCACCCGCCCCACTTGACCTTTCGCCCTTTGTGGTCTAATGGCGCGCTATCTTTATTGGGGTGGGGGAAATCTTGCCTGTTTTAAAGCTTTAAAACTAAATCAGCTATTGAATTGAATATGGCTTATGCGGATACCGCGCACGTCCCAAGGGGGGCGCGATTTTCGTTGGTTTATATGCATTTATAGCTGCCAAAGTTATAACCTCGGGAAACCGAAATTTTGGATTAATGCCCGAAAGGGTATAAAGGAAAAGAAAAATATGCCTACGATCAACCAAATGATCAGAAAGCCACGCCAACCTTTAAAAGTTCGCAACAAGGTTCCGGCCTTGAACGGCTGCCCTCAACGTCGTGGCGTTTGCACACGCGTTTATACAACAACTCCGAAAAAACCAAACTCTGCATTGCGTAAAGTTGCTAAAGTTCGTCTTACAACTGGCACAGAGGCGGTTTGCTACATCCCTGGTGAAGGCCACAACCTTCAAGAGCACAGTGTTGTTCTTGTTCGCGGCGGTCGTGTAAAAGATTTGCCGGGTGTTCGTTACCACATTCTTCGCGGTGTTCTTGATACTCAAGGTGTTAAAGACCGTAAACAACGTCGTTCGCATTATGGCGCGAAACGTCCTAAATAAGACAATAAGAAGGATTTATTATGTCTCGTCGTCACTCTGCTGAAAAGCGTGAAATTCTTCCTGATCCGAAATTCGGTGATTTGGATGTCACAAAATTGATGAATTACGTAATGTATGAAGGCAAGAAATCAGTTGCCGAAAGCATTATTTATGGTGCCTTTGACCTTTGTGAAAAACGTGCAAAACGCGATTCTATCGCAATTTTCCACGATGCATTGGACAATGTTTCACCTGCAATCGAAGTTCGTTCGCGTCGCGTTGGTGGTGCAACTTACCAAGTTCCAGTTGAAGTTCGCGCTGAACGTCGTAAGGCTTTGGCTTTACGTTGGTTGGTGGGCGCTGCTCGCAAGCGTAATGAGCAAACTATGCAAGAACGTCTTGCTGGTGAATTGCTTGATGCTGCTTCAAACCGTGGCTCTGCAGTCAAAAAACGTGAGGACACTCACAAAATGGCTGAAGCAAACCGCGCATTCTCCCACTATCGTTGGTAATTTTAGAAGGTTTGTATCATGGCCCGTACACACGCGGTTGAAGACTATCGCAACTTTGGCATCATGGCTCACATTGATGCCGGTAAAACAACTACTACTGAACGCATTCTTTACTATACTGGTAAATCGCACAAAATTGGTGAGGTGCATGATGGCGCCGCAACTATGGACTGGATGACCCAAGAACAAGAACGCGGTATCACAATCACTTCTGCGGCAACTACTTGCTTCTGGAAAGACAAACGCCTTAACATCATCGACACCCCAGGACACGTTGACTTCACAATCGAAGTTGAGCGTTCTTTGCGCGTTCTTGACGGTGCGGTTTGCGTTCTTGACGGAAACCAAGGTGTTGAGCCGCAAACAGAAACTGTTTGGCGCCAAGCTGACAAATACGACGTTCCACGCGTTGTTTTCGTAAACAAAATGGACAAATTGGGCGCAGATTTCTATATGTGCGTTGACCAAATCGTTACACGCGTTGGTGGTAAACCTGTTTGTTTGCAATTGCCTATCGGCTCTGAAAACAATTTCAAAGGCGTTGTTGATTTGGTTGCTATGAACGCAATTGTTTGGCAAGAAGAATCTTTGGGTGCAAAATTCGACATCGTTGAAATTCCTGCTGACCTTAAAGAAAAAGCTGAAGAATATCGTGAGAAATTGATTGAAGCGGCTGTTGAAGTTGATGACGATGCAATGGAAAAATATCTTGAAGGTGAAATCCCTTCAGAAGCTGAATTGAAACGCCTTGTTCGCTTGGCAGTTTTCAAACGTGCATTCCACCCTGTATTCTGCGGTTCTGCGTTCAAAAACAAAGGTGTTCAACCTTTGCTTGATGCGGTTGTTGATTATCTTCCTTCACCGATTGATCGCGGCGAAGTTAAAGGTATCGACTTCAAAACTGAAGAAGAAACTGTTCGTAAACCTTCTGACGCTGAACCAATGTCATTGCTTGCGTTCAAAATCATGGACGACCCGTTCGTTGGCACAATCACTTTCTGCCGCGTTTATTCTGGCGTTCTTCAAGCAGGTACAACTGTTCTTAATTCATCACGCGATAAAAAAGAGCGTATCGGCCGTATGTTGCTTATGCACTCAAACAACCGTGAAGACATCAAAGAAGCTTATGCTGGCGATATCGTGGCTTTGGCTGGTCTTAAAGAGGTTCGCACTGGTGACACTCTTTGCGATAGCTTGAAACCAGTTATCTTAGAGCGTATGGAATTCCCACAACCGGTTATCGAAATCGCTGTTGAGCCTAAAACTAAAGCTGACCAAGAAAAACTTGGTATTGCGCTTTCTAAATTGGCTGCAGAAGATCCATCATTCCAAGTTTCAACTGACCATGAATCTGGTCAAACCATCCTTAAAGGCATGGGCGAGTTGCACTTGGATATTAAAGTGGACATTCTTAAACGTACTTATAACGTTGATGCAAACATCGGTCAGCCGAAAGTTGCTTACCGTGAGAAAATCAATAAGCTTGCTGAAATTGATTATACTCACAAAAAGCAATCTGGTGGTTCTGGTCAGTTCGCACGTATCAAAGTTATCTTTGAACCAGGTACTCCTGGCGAAGGCTTCCAATTTGAATCAAAAATCGTTGGTGGTGCGGTTCCTAAAGAATACATCCCTGGCGTTATCAAAGGTCTTGAAGGCTCTGTTGACAATGGTCTATTGGCTGGCTTCCCAGTTATCGACCTTAAAGCAACATTGGTTGACGGCGCTTATCACGACGTTGACTCAAGCGTTCTTGCGTTCGAAATCGCGGCGCGTGCTGCATTCCGTGAATTGAAATCTTATGGCGACCCTAAACTTCTTGAGCCTATCATGAAAGTTGAAGTGGTTGTTCCCGAAGAATTCACTGGTTCTGTTATCGGTGACTTGAACTCACGCCGTGGTATGATTCAAGGTCAAGATATGCGCGGAAACGCAAACGTTGTTAATGCGATGGTTCCACTTGCTAATATGTTTGGCTATGTGAACGAACTTCGTGGCTTCACTCAAGGTCGTGCATCATACACAATGCAATTCGACCATTATGAAGAAGTTCCACGCGCAGTTGCAGACGAAGTTTTGAAAAAACTACAAGGTTAATCTATTCCGCGCGGGGCAATCCCCCCGCGCGGTAATTATTTAAAATCCAATTCTATTTTTAAGAGAGATTAAAATGGCTAAAGAGAAATTTGAGCGGACTAAGCCGCATTGTAATATTGGTACGATTGGTCACGTTGACCATG
>JAPUEP010000029.1:25955-29544 GCA_027492515.1 Hyphomonadaceae bacterium | reverse complement strand
GTCTAAACCCGCCCACGCTATATAGATAGGTGTTGTATATATGTTACACAAGGGTAAAGTGTAAAATCCTTATGAAACTTGTTCAGAAACTTCAAACTTTTTCTTTAATGCAAATTTTAATCCGACAAAGACTAAGCATGCAAAGCCTGCGGCTGCGGCATGTAATAGCCAGAATTGCACTGTTGGGATTTTTTCGAATAATGCGCCGATTTTACCAACAGTTTTATTGGCAATAAAGAATGTTATGTTGAAAATACCGGTTACAAGGCCGATTAATTGAACCGGTGCAAGGCGCATGAATAGTGCAAGCGCGATTGGCAATACCATTGCAAAGCCGATTGAATTCACAAAATGGAACATTACAGGCCAGAATAGACCAATTTTTCCATCCGCGCCTTTGGTAATTTCTGCCATTACAAGGCAAAGCATACCAAGCATTGCAATAAAAGTGCCGATGATGATTTTGGTAATTTCATCAGGCTCTTTCCATTTTGTGCCATACCAACGGAAGAATAAAGCAACAATTGCAAGGAAAGAAACCGAAACAATTGAATCAAGGGTTACAAGCCAAGTTGTCGGAAGCTTGTTTCCGTTCCAAACCAAATTAAAATCCCTATCGCCCCATACTAAATAGGCGTTGAAAATCTCTTGATTTGGTAAAAGGCCAATTGCCAAAACAGGAACGATTAAAACCAAAATACCAACCATTTTCCAATCTTCGGCGGTTAGTGGCGGCTTTTTCTCACCCTCTTTTTTCTTTTCAATTACGCTTTTTGGATAATGTTTTAGGCCAGAAAGATAAATCACGATTGAAACCAACATTCCGATACCGGCGGCACCAAAACCCCAATGCCAACCTTTGGTTTCGCCCAAAGTTCCAACAATAAGCGGAGAAATAATAACGCCCGCATTAATCGCAAGATAATAGATTTGGAAAGCATCGGCGCGGCGATTATCTTCTTGCGCATAAAGGCTTCCAACCTGACCTTGAAGGTTTCCTTTAAAGAAGCCAGAGCCCATAATAAGGCACAAAAGTGCAACCAAGAAAGTTGGGTCAAAGGCCATTAAAAAATGCCCCAAAGCCATTAATACAGCACCCGTTATAATCGCAGGGGTTCGTCCCATAAATCTATCGGCAATAAGACCACCCAAAAGCGGCGTCATATAAACCCATGCTGCATAATCGCCGAAAATATTCGATGCCAAAGCCTTTGGATCTGTTTCATTATAATGCGCCGAAAACCAGTCAAAGAACCAAATATTTTCAATATGTCCAGGATGCAAAAGGAATTTAGACATATAAAGAACAAGCAAAGATTGCATGCCATAATAAGAAAACCGCTCCCACGCCTCTGTGAATGCAATGAAGCCAAGGCCTTTTGGGTGTCCTAAAAACGCTTTATCGTCTTTAAGTTTTTGGGTGGCTTCCATGTCTAAATTAGAATCTTCGCTTATCATACTGCCCCGCATAATGTTGAATTTTTGAAAGAATTTAGGGCAAGATTTTATTTTACGCAATCACATTTGGCTTTGATAAATTTGTTAAGCTGTAAATGTGAAATCCGTGACCATTTGGCGCGAAAGATTTAATCCAAATCACCCCAAAACTTGCTATAATCAGTTAATGGAGGTTCAAATGGATAATTCAGTTTTATTGGCGCGCTTTTGGGGCGGATTTGGGCTTATTGTTTCATTCTTATATTTAATACGCCCAAATTTGCTTAAAAACGTAATTAAGGAATTTGATCACGAGAGTGGAACAACGATTGATGCAGGCTATATGACCTTGATTCTTGGTGTCGCCTCTTTAGCGCTCTATGGCAAATGGTCGTTTGATTGGCGGGTGTTGATAACAATATTTGGTTGGCTAAGTGTTTTTAAAGGTGCAAGGATTTTGGCTTTTCCCGAATATCTTAAAACTATCGGAAGTAATGAAAGATTGCTTTCAATGATGAAACCAATTTTGTTCATTTATTGCCTTTTGAGTGCCTTCTTACTCTATAATGGGCTTAGCATGTAATTGCAGAATTTGATTTCTTGATTGACAATTGGGCAGATTTAATCTCTCATTGATTGATGGACCGTGAAGAATTACCTAACCCATTAAGTATCGTTGGTGATGGTCAACATAAAATATTAGTCTTTGATGATTTTTTGGTTGATCCTGACGAAATAATTGAAACCGCAAGCAAACTTGCGCCATTATTCATTGCAAATGAGCGTGATTTTTACCCTGGTGTGCGCTATAAAATATTAGGCGATAATTCCGACGCTGCGGGTTATGTGAAATCAGTTTGTGATGCCATAAGGCCTGCAATGAAGCACTTTCACGGCGCCAAGGACATTGAAATTATAACTGCTTGTTTTTCAATTGTTACCAAATCCACAACCCAATTACGCCTGCCGCAAACCGCCCCGCATTGGGATGGCACAAATGACGATATTTTCGCAATTCTCCATTATCTTGGTAAAGGCCATTCAAGTGGAACCAGTCTTTATCGCCATAATGCTACAGGTATTGAGAAGGTAAATGCACAAATTGTCGACGATTTTTATGCTAAAATGATCGACGACTTGCAAAAAAAACCGCGCGAAGCCAAATATATGAATGGTAGCGATGATTTATTCACCGAGATTTTTCGTATTGATGGAAAATTCAACCGTGTTGCAATCTACCCAAGTAATATCCTTCATTCGGGCAATATTTTTGATGGCGAAGTTTTAAGCGCGAATCCGAAAATTGGGCGCCTAACATCAAATATTTTTATTCGCTTACTGCGATAGGTGTAAAAATGGCCGTTACTTTAAATGGGATTCGCGATTTTCTTTTAACATTGCCCGATGTTACCGAAGGCACATCATGGGATGCGGTTTCATTTAAAGTGAATAAAAAAGTTATTGTATTTTGGAATCCAAAATATGATTGCCCAGTTTTCAAAATGACATTTGACGAACGTGACTTTTTAATTGATATTGATAGCGAAACCTTTTTTACAACCGATCATCATCGCAATTTTCCATGTGTTTTGGGGCGACCAGAGAAATTGGATAAAGAATGGGTGCAAAACAAATTAATGCAAATTTGGCGCGCACAAGTTTCAAAGAAAACTTTAAAAGATTTTGATAATAAAAAAGCGGGTAATTAACCCGCTTTTTAAATTATTTTTTCTTTGGTGGTGCTTTTTTTGCGGGGGCTTTCTTGGTTGCCTTTGCTTTTTGGGCCGCAAGTTTTGCCGAATTTTCTTCGTGTTCGCGCGCAATTTTCGCACTTGCTTCGGCGCGGATACGGCGAATTTCAGCAGGGTCATCAACGTTATTTTTGATACATTGCGCCAGTTTTTCTTGGTAATATTCATACATACAATAAGTATGTTCGAATGAATATTTCGATGCTGCAACACACATTTTCAAATCAATTTTCACATCAGTTGCACAGCCAGCGCCTGAACCAAGACGAAGCATATTCATTGCCTCTTTATCGGCGCGGATTATATAAAGTGCCGCCGCCGCAATAATTCTATTATCAACGGTTTCGGTTGCGACTGTGCCAACTTTAACATTTGAATCAACAAAACCTGTTGCGCTCATT
>JAPUEP010000029.1:22180-25945 GCA_027492515.1 Hyphomonadaceae bacterium | reverse complement strand
TAGGAAAGTGGCATCAATGTTTTTAAGGCGCATTTCTTTTGGCATAACTACCTTAGACATTGGCAATTTTTGCATTGAATAAGATGTTTGTTGCAATGAAAGACCATTATTTTTGATAATGTCCAAATGTGTCGTTAGCGCGCCAGAAGCCATGTTTTTCGCTTCTTCATAGCCCGCAATATTAACAACCCAATTTGGATTTGCCTCTAATTGTTCGATGAAACGGGCGCGGCCCATTGGCGTGCCTTTATCCAATATGCCTTGGCGGAATGCCGATGACATAGAGGCCGCAATTGTTGCATAAGCCTTAGCGCCATCAATCGTTTCAGAACGACCATATAAAGTGGTTTTGTCCAATGAATCGGCGATTGCATTATTTGATGAAACATTTGACGCCGATGCCGCGCGTGCAACTTCATCACTTAAACGCGGGAAATAGCCAGCAATATTTTCCAAAGAACGTGAATATTCACTTGGCCCAACATTGGTTGGAATAATCGCAGGTGGCGGCGCTTTTACAACAGGTGGTGGTGGTGGCGGTGGCGGCGGTGCAGCAGGTGTGGTGGTTTCACACGCGGCAAGTAATTTTAAACTACCGATGATTAGATATTTCCCATATTTTGCCATTTTCCACCCTTTATCAAATGACGCATAAATTGCGTAAAATTCGTGTAACAAGCGAAACTTTAAACGCATTGTGGGCTTATTTTCAAGCCCATCTTGTGTTTGTTAATGTATAGTAATGTTATGTTTTTGCGCCCTAAGTGTTAAAATTCCAACGATTGCTGCAATAAATGAAGTTAGCAAAACCGCAAATCTTATTTGTGCATTCATCTCAACATTTGTGTCACCAAATGCAAGGCTTGCTAAAAATAAGCTCATGGTGAAACCGATTGAACATAGAATACTTGCGCCCATTAGGTTTTTGAAACTTATAGTGCGCGGAATTTGAACAATTTTTAAGGCCTTTGCCAAATAAATAAAACCAATAACCCCAATTGGTTTGCCTAAAAACAAGCCAAGTGAAATTGCAAGCACAATCGGGCTTGTAACCATTTCAAGGCTAAAATTATTAAGTGAAAACCCTGCATTACTTAAGGCGAAAAGTGGCAATATAAGATATTTTACCCATGCCGAAAAATCATCATGCAAATCTTCCAATGGGCTTTCAAATTCTTTGCTATTGGATTTAAGCGGAACGGCAATTGCGGTTAAAATTCCGGCAAGTGTTGGGTGAAATCCGCTTTTAAGCATATAGGCCCAAATAAAAATCCCGCCGACAACATAAATCCATGGACGTCTTAAATTCAAAGCGCTTAAGGTTAAAAGTAGCCCGAAAAATCCAATTGCGATGCCCAATGAAAGATAGTCAACATCATGACCAAATAAAGCGGCAATTAAAGCCACAGCACCCAAATCATCAACCACCGCAAGCGTTAAAAGAAAAACCCGCAATGCCGCCGGAATTTTTTTTCCAACCAATGCAAGGGCGGCAATTGCAAATGCAATATCGGTTGCAACAGGAATAGGCCAACCTTTGGCAATATGCGGCTGATTAAATGAATAGGCAATTCCAAGATAAATTAAAGCAGGCACAATCATCCCGCCCAAAGCGCCAAATATTGGCATCGCAAGGGTTTTGGGATTGCTTAAACTACCGACCAAGATTTCTTTTTTTATTTCAAGACCAACATGGAAAAAGAAAATTGCCATAAGGCCTTCTTTAATCCATTCCTTAAGGCTTGCATCATATTGCCAATTATCAAATTTAATAATGTGATGGGTCGAAAGCCAATTATCAAATGCAATATTAAAAGGACTATTGGCAATTATAATTGCAATAAGCGCAAATATGCCAAGAATTATCCCTGCTGCTGCCTCTAATTCAAAGAAGTTTTTTATTTTTTTTAATGCCATAATTTATTATAGGCAGTTTGTGTTTCGGGGTAAACCAAAATCGCATAAAAAAGCCGCGCAATTTTATTTGCGCGGCATCAAAGTTTATCCGTGGGGGATTATTTCAAAGCTTTTTTAACGCATTTATTGGCGTCTTCATAAGCGTGTTTTGCAAGGCAGAAACTATGCTCATATGGATATTTGCTTGCTGAAACGCACATGCGCAATGTAAGATATGCATCTTGGGCGCAATATTCACCCGAACCTAATTTAATAAGTGATAAGGCATCATCTTGTGCACCAATTATTACAAGTGCGGCGGCGGCAAGTAGTTTGTCATTTATCTGAACTTCGGTTTCATTATTGTTCACAATTTCAGTGACATTAATCGGGGTAAAGTTTGCAGGGCTTTTCTTTGCATTTGCAAGGGCGATTAAATGAAGCTGTTTATCATTTTCGGTTTTTGCCCAATTAAATTTTTGAAGATCATATGATGCTTGGGTAATATAGGCGCTGGCTTTGTCGATTTTCTCAACCCCAAGGCCAAGGCTTGCAGATGCGGTTTTATACGCACTTTCATAACCATCAAAACTTTTCACCATTGCGGTATTTTCTTTTAGTTTTGCCGCTAGGGCATCTTTGCCCATAAAGTCTGAAACTTGTTTTACGCTATTTACAAATTGACTATTTGATAAAGCGGTTACAATAACCATTGCCTTTGCGCCATCAATTGAATTTGCACCCGTAAGGCTTGGCGAATTATCAAGATAATGACCAATTGATTTTGCGTTTTCTAAACCCTGCGGGCTTGCTGCGTTTTGCGCTTCTTTTACAAGGGCGGAAAAATTACCTGCCATTTGGGCAAAATTCACATTTTGCTTAATCGGGCCCGCGCCAATCACATTGCTTGATGCAACTTGTATATTTTTTTCTGAAACAAAATTTATGTCTTCTGAATATTGCGCGCTAATTTGTTCTTGTGCATTTGCGTATCCACAAAGGCAGGTAGCGCCCAAAATTACGCCAATAATAAAATTCGATTTCTTAAATTGCATTTTGCATCCCCTCAAAATGGTGAGATTGCACAATGCGGGATATAAGTTTTTCTATTTTTAAATTGGCGCCATAGAATTTATTCAAATTTTATTTAAAACAAAACCTATGCACATTAAGGTTGTGTATCTTAGGCTGCTTGTTTGCTAAGTATCTGAATATAAGCATTTTTGCTTATGTTGCCACCCGATAAAATAACCGCAATTTTTTTTCCTTTATTGTTGTTTTTTTCTTTTATCGCTGCTGCAATGCTTGCGGCACCTGCACCTTCGGCGATATTTTTGGTGGTTTCAAAGATTATATTCATCGCATGGGCGATTTCTTCGTCACTTACGCGAACGATATTATCAACACCATTTTTAACAATCTCAAACGCCGCAGGTGAGGGTTCTTTTACCGCCAAACCATCGGCAATTGTGTTTGTACATTCTGCATTGATAATTTTTCCAGCTTTCAGGCTTTGGTAAAATGCATCAAAATTTTCAGAAACCACACCTATTATTTGGGTTTTTAAACCAAGTGCATCACGAACTTTAATAAGCCCGCAAACACCAGAGCCACCACCTATCGGAACATAGATTTTGTCAAAATCCTTATGCGCCATCATTAATTCATAAGCATAAGTTCCCACCCCAAGCACCAGTTTTTCATTAAATGGGTTTACATAATGCGCCATTTTTTCAGCGGCATAATTTTGGGCAATTTGTTTTGCTTCATCAAAACTATCGCCAATTTGGTGGAGAAATAAAAAAAAAATTGGGTTTGTTTTTTTTTGAGAAAATAAAGCAAAAATTTGGTTGTTTTTTGAGAAAAACC
>JAPUEP010000029.1:0-22170 GCA_027492515.1 Hyphomonadaceae bacterium | reverse complement strand
CCAATTTGGTGCAATTTTGCACCAAATGCACACATGGCTTCGTTTTTTGACGCGCAATTACAGCATGGAACAAATATATCGGTTTCAAAGCCAAATTTTTGAGCAGCAAATGCAATTGATTGACCGTGATTGCCGCGCGTTGCCGAAACCAAGCCTGATTTTATTTTATCTTTTGCAAGTTCGCTTAGATAATAAATGCCGCCACGAACTTTAAACGCGCCCGTTGGGTTATGATTTTCATGCTTAACCCAAGTTTCATGACCAAGATAATTATTCAATAAAGGCCAGACAAGCTGTGCGCTTGGTGACATATATTTATAAATTTCATTAGCTGCATTATCAAAATGGTTTATTGAAAAGTTCATATCTGCCCCCTTCAAAAAACTATAACAGAATAATATTCTGATGTAATAAGTCTAAATAGAAAACTGTTCTATTTTGTGTATAAAATATAGAAACTATTTCTTTTTAATGGCTTTTGGCTTTTCGTCAAATAATTCCGCCAATTGGTCAACCATTGCGCCGCCCAATTGTTCGGCATCATTAATTGTTACTGCGCGCTTGTAATAACGTGTAACATCATGACCAATACCAATTGCGATAAGTTCGACATTGCCCCTTTTTTCAATATCACCAATTATATCTTTAAGGTGGTTTTCAAGATATGGCCCTGAATTAACCGACAAAGTGCTATCATCAACCGGTGCGCCATCGGAAATTACCATCAGAATGCGGCGTTGTTCGGGGCGCGCAAGTATTCTTGAATATGCCCATTCCAAAGCCTCCCCATCGATATTTTCTTTTAAAAGCCCTTCGCGCATCATTAGGCCAAGATTGCGCTTTGCACGGCGCCATGGGGCATCGGCGGATTTATAGATTATATGGCGCAAATCATTTAAGCGCCCTGGTTGTGCGGGTTTGCCGTCTGCCATCCATTTTTCGCGGCTTTGCCCGCCTTTCCATGCTTTGGTGGTAAAGCCCAAAATTTCGGTTTTTACGGCGCAACGTTCCAATGTACGCGCCAAAATATCGCCGCAAGTTGCCGCAATCATAATTGGGCGACCACGCATAGAGCCTGAATTATCAACCAAAATGGTCACAATTGTGTCGCGAAACTCAATATCGCTTTCTTGCTTGAATGAAAGCGGTGACATTGGGTCAGTGACAACGCGCGATAATTTGGCGGCATCCAACATGCCTTCTTCAAGGTCAAATTGCCATGAACGGTTTTGCTGCGCCAATAATTTACGTTGTAGGCGATTTGCCAAGCGCCCGACTGCACCTTGCAAACGCTCTAATTGCTGATCAAGATACATGCGCAATCTATCAAGTTCGATTGCATCGCATAATTCTTCGGCACCAATTATTTCATCGAATTGGCTGGTATAAATTTTATAATCAAGCGCGCGCCCATTTTGGCTTTGTGGGTTTTGCGGCATTGGTGTTGATGATGCATCAATATCATCATCTTCAGAATCCGAACCATCATATTCAACCTCTTGACCAGATTCAGATTCTTCATCGCCTTCGGTTTGTTCGGTTTCAGTTTGTTGTTCTTTGGTTTCTTCTTGTTCGTCTTCTGAATTTTGGTCATCGCCACCTTCGGGTGGAGATTCTTGGTTTTCGTTTTCTGATGGGTCTTGATTTTCATCTTCACCCAATTCATCACCAAGTTCGAGGTCACGAATTATATCGCGCGTGATTTTGGCAAAATCACCTTGTTCGTGGATCGCATTTATAAGATGCGAAATATCGGTTCCCGCCTTGGCAATAATTTCGGCACGCCAAAAATCGGCAACGTGCTTAAGCGGGGCAGGTGTCTCGCGCCCCGTAAGTTTTTCGCGCAATACAAGTGACAGACCCTCAATCATTGGGGTCGTTTCCTTGTTCATCATGCGCTGATATCCGCGTTTGATTGAGTTTTCGATTAAATTGGCTTCAAGGTTTTGCGCAACCCCTGGCATTGCATTGGAACCCAATGCGGCAACACGCACATCCTCTGCCATATCATAAATGGCCTGTGCATTTGGGCCAATTGGGCGGTTTTGGAAATGCTTTATATCTTCATGGTGTGCAAGTTTAAGCCCCGCAAAATCCGATTGCCCACGAATTTTTGAAACTTCGTCAATTGTCAAAACCCGCGCAGGTTGGGGTAAGTTTACATTATGACCCGAAACAGAAGGTTCATTGGCGGTAAAATTAACTTCAACATTTTCCTCACGGGCAAGGGCACGGGTCGAATGTGAAATCGCCCGCTTAAAAACCTCTGCCTGTGTTGCTTTTTGTGTCAAAATTATTTCCCTTTTCTCTTCACCCGCTTGCGGGGGAAGTGTCAACGAAGTTGACGAAGGGGGGACGCCGATAGGTTTAACCCCTTCAGTCATGGCAAGCCATGACAGCTTCCCCAAAATTGGGGAAGCAGACGCGCTAACTTACCTGCAATAAATGCGCGGCTTCAGGAAGGTCTTCCCCGAAACAGCGTTGATAGAATTCGGCAATTGTTGGGCGCTCTAATTCGTCACATTTATTCAAGAATGAAACGCGGAAAGCAAAGCCGATATTCTCAAAAATCTCGGCATTTTGCGCCCAATTGATTACTGTACGCGGTGACATAACAGTTGAAACATCACCATTCATAAAGGCATTACGCGTCATATCGGCAACGCGCACCATTTTTGCAAGCATTTCAACTTTCGCAGGGTCGGTTTCGCCCATTTTTGCGGCAACGATTTGGGTTTCTGCATCATGGTCAAGATAGTTTAATGTGGTTACGATATTCCACCTATCCATTTGCCCTTGGTTGATTTGTTGCGTGCCATGATAAAGGCCAGTTGTATCGCCCAAGCCAATTGTATTGGTGGTTGCAAACAGGCGGAAATAATTATTAGGCTTAATAACGCGGTTTTGATCAAGCAATGTTAGATGACCCGAAGCCTCCAAAACACGTTGGATAACGAACATAACATCAGGGCGACCTGCATCATATTCGTCAAATGTTAAACCGACCGAGCGTTGCAATGCCCATGGCAAAATCCCCTCACGAAATTCGGTGATTTGCTTGCCTTCTTTAAGAACGATTGCATCTTTACCAACCAAATCAATACGCGAAACGTGACCATCAAGGTTTACACGTATCATCGGCCAATTAAGGCGCGCGGCAACTTGCTCAATATGGGTTGATTTACCTGTTCCATGATAACCTTGAACAATTACACGGCGATTATGTTCAAAACCCGCAAGAATTGCGCGGGTTGTTAATGGATCAAAGCGATAGCTTGTATCAATTTCAGGAACATATTCATTGTTATTTTTAAAGGCTTTGACCTTTAGTTTTGATTCAAAACCAAAAACTTCCTCTACATTGATTGTAGTGTCGGGTTCATTGCTCAATAATTGTTCGGATAAATCAGTCATTTTCGTTTTCACTTTTCTATGCCACACCTACTAAAAGTAGGTAGGCATATCGTCAATGATTTTGCGTTATTAAACTGCGATTTTTAAGGAACTTTATTTTTGCGAACGCTCAAATTGTATATTTATAATATGTATATGATATCCATATTATAAATATTGGTTTTAAATGATGCTTTTAAATAAAAATATTTATCAATTTTTATTCAAACGCTCACAATCATTCGCACCTATTATCAAAAGCAATACCATAAGGGCGACACTATATTCACTGCCACCTGTGCCATGTTCGCCAACGAACCAGCCATTATGGCGGTGAATAAGGATTATACCAACAAATGCAATTGTGAATAATATGGTACATGCGGGTCTTACGAAACGATTGATAATTAATAATGTTCCAGAAACTAATTCGGCAATTGTTATAAGCCATACAAATATTACACCATGTGGAAAGCCAACAGATTCCATAAAAATTGTGAATTGTGGAATTGTATTATGCACAATTCGAACAATCGCATGGGCAAGGAAAAAAACAGCGGTCATAATGCGTGCTAAATCAAGCGCATTTTTCAAAGATATGAATGGAAAGTTTTTCACTATAGCCCCCTAATTTATTTGATTTATTTATTTGTTTTTAACAACTTAAATGCATATTATAAATATATATCAAAAAGGCAAATTATATATTTTTTATTTAGGTGTGTCGTGGTTTCTTTGAATTCTATTAATTTGAATATGACGGGATATTCGTCTTTGCAAAATGGGGGCGTAAATTCCAATATTGCAATAAATGATGCCACAAAAGTAGAAACCACAAAGCAATCAAAACAAGATAGTATCGAATTTTCAGATAGTGCAAAATCATATTTATCGTCTATGCAATATGAAAAATTTATGCCGACGCGCTCGGGTTTTTCATCGCAAAACATTGCAATTGGCGTAAGTGATCCATCTGCTGAACCATTTTCACAAAAACGAAATATAATTGATGTTGCCCAATCTGCCCGTGAAAATCTAAATCAAAAATATGATTCAATGAAGCAAAGCGGAACGCCATTTAGTTTTGATTCATTCGAAGGGAAAGATTGGTATTCTGCCTTTGGTGATTTGGATAGGCGTGCATTATTTGCCATAAGAAGTAATATTGGCGGTCAATTCACCAAGCAAGAACAAGATATCGCCCAAAGCATCATGAGCACTCAAGAAGGGCTTGCAATGGGTCTATATTCTGGCCCAACAAGTTTGGCAGGCGATTTTTCCGATAAGTTTGCGGGAAATGATGTGGCGCGTTTTAAAGCGTATGAAAATTACCTAAGCCGTGTAAGTGATGATGAAAAATCATCTGGCGAATGGATATTAGCCAATGATGGTGCAAAACGTGGATATCAATCAATTGTTGAAAATGAAAAATATCGCCGCGAACATTCAGAAGAAAAAGGGCTTACCCTATTGGATATCATCACACAAATAAGCAAAAAAATTAGTGAGGATATGGAAAACCGTAAAAATGAGGATTTAGAAGAAAAGCCACCACAAATTACTGAATCATAAAAACAGTTTCATTAGCAATATAAAAACCCTTATAAATTATAGATTGCGCATGATTAAAAATAATTACGCAATATCATTCAAAGCGGATACAAATTATATTTATGGCCTTGATGGCCTGCGGGCGATTTCAATTTTAATTGTTTTGGTTTCGCATTTTGGGTTTGGGAATATTATTCCGGGTGGCTTTGGCGTAACAATATTTTTCTTTATTTCTGGCTTTTTAATCACGCGCCTTTTGATTAGCGAACAAAATAAAAGACTGGGGCAAATTGATTTAAAGAATTTTTATATAAGGCGGTTTTTACGCCTTATGCCCGCACTTTATGTATTTATTGTTTTTGTTTGTGTGATGGCATTATTTTTTAATCTTAAATTATATCTAATCCAGATTTTAAGCGCGTGCTTTTACCTTGTGAATTATTACGATATTGCATCGGAAGCGTTGGAATTACCAAATCGTATTTTACCATGGGGGCATTTATGGTCACTTGCGGTTGAAGAGCATTTTTATCTTCTATTCCCGTTTGCCCTTACAATCTTTGGCAAAAAACACGATAATAGAATTAGGTTTATTTCTATTCTTATTTTAGCAAGCGCAGCATGGCGTTTATTTGGCTTTGAGGTTTTGAAATTCACAGATAATCACATCTATTTGGCAACAGAATGCCGAATTGAAAATATATTATGGGGAAGTTTGCTTGCGGTTTTAATGGACGGGGCGCATCAATCAAAAAATCGAATTTCAAAATTAATCGGTTGGCATTGGGTGGCAATCGGGCTTGGCGGGATTATATTTTCCTTATTATACCGCAATGAAGAATTTAGGGCGACATGGCGCTATAGTATCCAAAGCATATCGATTTTTATTTTGGTATTTAATCTTTATGCTTTTAAAACTTTAAACTTTGCCATCAAAATTTTGGATATGAAAATCTTTAGGTTTTTGGGGCGTCTATCATACTCACTTTATTTATGGCATTTCCCAGTTTTATGGGCTTTTTATCAATCAATAAATATGGAAATCGGTTTAAAACCATTGCCAATTGATTATGCGATTTATGCAGCTTTAATAAGTTTTGGCCTTGCCTGTGCATCATATTATTTGGTCGAGCGTCCGTTTTTTGAATTGCGCAAAAAATTTGGTGCAAAACCAGTTGAGGAAATGGCGCGCAATAAATAGTTTATTGCGCTAATTCACTTTTTTATAAATTACGCTTTGACAAATCATTGGCACTAAGCACACCAAAACTTGTAATCTGCCACTATTAAGGGTTTGCACTTTTGCTTTGAATTTTTGTTCTGGCTTTGGGGTGAATATGCCGTAATATACATCATCATTCACGGCTTTTAGATTTTGCAAAATCATTTTGCCCATCAAGTTTTCTTCGGCCTTTGGTTTTTGAATTTCTTTAACCACAATGGCGCAGGCTAGATTACTATTGCTACGGCATGGTTCAACTTTTACCCTTGTTGTTCCATCCAAAGTTTCCCAGAATCCCAAAAGCCTATCAGCCACTTGTGCATTGGCCGATTGATTATAAAGGGCGAAAAAAACAAATAAAAGCGCACGAAGTTTCATAAACACTCCTTAAACCTCAAAAAGCCCTTAACAATGTTTTGTTGAGGAATTGTGGAGCGTTTGAAAATTATGCGCGTTTTGAGGTTTTAAGAACCTTATATGCTTTAACCACGGCCTGTAAGCGTGCCTCAGCAGAGCGATCACCACCATTAGAATCGGGGTGAAAGCGTCTTACAAGGTCGGCATAAGCGGCGCGAACTTCTTGTGGTGTTGCTTTTGGTGTTAAATCCAATTCTTCGTATGCGCTTCTGATTGGTGCAGATGCAAGCATTGCCGCTTGCTGCGCATTTTGATTGCGATGGCGGTTGCGGCGATCATGATATGTATCATTGGTTTTATTGCCCGCAAATCTATTATTGCGACCCAAAGTTGACGATTCGCGTGAACCGCCCTTTGCACCAAAATTCCATGTTGGGCGGTGACCATGACGTTCCGCCTCTTGGAAGGCGCGCTGGTCGCCATCATTCATACCTTCAAAGAAATTCCAATTCTTATTGTATTCAGCGGCATGCTTTTCACAAAACCACCAAAATTCTTTCGGATTATCACGTGATTTTGGGGCTTTGCATTTACCAGGCAAAATACAGCCTTCATGTTCGCATGGCTTCGGTTCTTCCTTTTGTGCAGAAATGCTCATAGGTTTGCGAATGCGAATATCTGTAAATTTTGGGCGATATGAATATGAATCAGACATGTTTAATATTATGGTGCTGTTCTTCGTTTGAAACAAGTGCGGGAGCGTAAAATTGGGGCCAATTGAAACTAAAATTTTTGATAAATTGACAAAAACCCTTCAACCAAAACTTATTGAAATTGTCAATGATAGTGCAAAACATTCTTCGCATGGCGGCGTCAAAGATTTCTATGACAAAATGGGGGATGGTTATGATGGCCCCGCCGAAAGTCATTTTTCAATTAAGATTGTATCAGATAAATTTGATGGCCAAAGCCGTTTAAACCGCCAAAGAATTGTGCTTGATCTTATTCAAGATGAAATGAAAGTGGTTCATGCGCTTGCGTTAAAAACACTTACACCAGATGAATTAGGCCAAAGCTAATTTCTTTGGTAGGTTGCGCCTATAAATTATAATTTCAGCCACAATAATATTTATAAGCCAACCTAGACCCATTAAGATTGAGCGTTCAAAAGTTGTTGGCTGACCAATTAATAATATCCAAGGTAAATTGGTTACAACTTGTGTTCCTGCGCCCATTCCAATTGCATAGCCGCGAAGCATCCACGCGCTATGTTGGTTTATATTTTTCTTTTTGATTGCGATATAGCCCAATATTAGACTTATAAACATTGCGCTTCCGACGATTAAACGCTCTATATAAAGGATTGTGCCATCAGTTTTTGGTAAAGCGTAAAAATGCGCCATATAAAGACCAGATAAAGCCGAAATTATTCCGCTTATAAAAATTACCTGACCGCTATATCTATGCCATTTGTTTTTGCCCCTAAGGCTTGGGACGAATTGTAATGCACCAATTGGTCCAAAAATACTCATGCTTATGATGTGAAGGATTGCGGGAAGGGGGGCATTGAAAAACCTTCGGTTTTCATCGGTAATTACACCTGATGATAATTGCCCTAATCTATGCATACCCGCAGCAATGGGAATTACACACAATACAAATAGGCCAAAAATAATAAGCCAATTAGTTTTTTTGGAGTTCACAATTCATCTCTTATATGTTTAATTTACATATATTATCTATATTTTAATTAAAATAAAAAGCCAAAGGAAATTCCTTTGGCTCTTATTAAATTTCATTAACCTATCGGTAAAGCTATTATGCGGCTTTAATTAGGCCAACTTTTGCTAAATCAGTTGCATAAAGACCGCGTGCATTTGGAACTGGTCTGAATGAATCAGTGATACCAAGAACGGTTTCAGCCGCGCCCATCAATAAATAACCAGGGCCTTCAACTTGTTGAGACATACGCTCAAGAACACGTTTTTTCGTTGCAATATCAAAATAAATCAAAACGTTACGGCAGAAAATAATATCAAAACGACCAAGCGTTCTGAAATCATCCAAAAGGTTCATTTGTCTATAACGTGCACAATTTCTTATATTTTCAGAAATGCGCCAATTTTCACCTTCTTTTTTGAAATATTTAACCAAATAATTCACCGGAAGGCCACGCTGCACTTCGAATTGCGTGTATAGACCAGATTTTGCTTTTTCAAGGCAACGCTCGGAAATATCGGTGCCGATAATTTCAACTTTGCAGCCACCCATTTTATGGCCCATTTGGTCAATAACCATGGCAATTGTATATGGTTCTTGACCAGTTGAAGCTGCGGCACACCAAATTCTAATGGTTCCGCCACGTTTTTTGGCAACTAAATCAGGAAGGATTATATTTTCTAAATGCTCAAAAGGGGTTTTATCACGGAAGAAAAACGTCTCATTGGTTGTCATTGCATCAACAACAGCTTCAATAAGGCGAACATCATTGCGCATTTTTATGATTGAAATCATTTCTTCCAAAGAAGCAATGCCTTCGCGGCGTGCAATTGGGCCTAAACGGCTTTCAACCAAATAAGTTTTATCAGGCGTAAGAACAAGACCTGATCTATCCCTAACAAGGTTGGCAATAAAATCAAAATCGCCAGGCTTCATTAATTTACTCCGCGTAAAATATTTAATATTGTTGTTGCTATTTCTTCAATAGGACGGATTTGTGTTGCAACGCCCGCCATTGCGGCAGCACCAGGCATACCCCAAACAACGCTTGATGCTTCATCTTGAACTAAGATGTTAGAATGGCGTTCAGCCATAATTTTTGCGCCATCGCGACCATCATGACCCATGCCAGTCAAAATTACGCCCATTGCGCGTTCGCCATAAACTTGTGCTGCAGATCTAAACAATGGATCAACTGCAGGGCGACAGAAATTTTCAGGCGGATCTTCATTAAGCAAGACCCGAACCGAGCCACCAGAACGTGAAACAACCATATGTTTCCCACCCGGTGCAATATGGAAAACACCAGGAAGTGCAATCATATTATGTTCTGCTTCAATTACTTTTGCGCCAGTTTGCTTTGAAAGATGTTCTGCCAGAATTTTTGTAAATAAAACAGGCATATGTTGTGTCATAAATACTGGCACATTAACTTTATTGGCAAGGCCGCCAACAACATGTCTTAACGCCTCTGGGCCACCAGTTGACGAGCCTATAAACAAGGCTTCTGGGCGCAATTTAGTTGCATCATTTCTTAAACGAACCGCGTTATTCGTCGGTTGTGGAATTGGCCTTGCAATTCTTTGTGATTGCGGTTCAGAAGGTGAAATTGGCGTTACAGGCCTTCTTACACGGCGTGTTCCAAATGCGCGTAATTTTGCAAATAAATCACGCTTATATTCATCCGCACCTGCAATTCGTCCTGCATCTGGCTTTGGTATATAATCTGCAGCGCCCAAAGTAAGCGCGCGAATTGTAACCTCTGCACCCGCTTTTGTAAGTGTCGAAGCCATTATGACTTTTACACCCGGTAATGCTTTTAAAATAAGCGGTAAAGCAGTAATCCCGTCCATTTCTGGCATCTCAATGTCAAGAATAATGACATCAGGATTTAGTGAAACGACTTTTTTAACACCATCATTGCCATTGACGCCTGTGCCAACTAAATCAAAATCGGGTTCCGCGCTTATCCAACGTGAAACAAGTCCACGGATAATCGCCGAATCATCGATTATCATAACCTTGATTCTTTGTTGCATATTAGGATTCATGGCTGGCGATGGTTGCATTAATATAAACCAACTTCAGAGAATTTAGATTGAACGATTTCGCTGTCAAAAGGTTTCATAATATATTCGTTTGCACCAGCTTCCATAGCTTCTACGATTGCTGACATGTCATTTTCTGTTGTACAGAAAACAACAACAGGGTCGCTGCCACCAGGGGTTTTGCGTAATTCTTTTAGGAATTCAATGCCGCTCATGACGGGCATATTCCAATCAAGTAATACTGCATCTGGCATTTTTTGTTGGCAATTACGAAGCGCGATAGAGCCATCTTCTGCCTCTGTTACTTCAAATGCCATATCTTCAAGTATTCTGCGTGCAACTTTGCGGATTACACGGCTATCATCTACTACTAAACAGGTTTTCATTGCGCTCTCCTGAACCTGAAACTATTCTTTGACGCCTAAAAGGCGCTCTATATCAATTGTCATTAATAAACGCCCATCAAGACGGTAAATGCCACGTGAAATTGATTTCCATTTGGCATCCATATTGATTGGATTATTTTCAAAATCGCTATCTTTTAGGCGTAATACTTCGCCAACGCGGTCAACTAATATGCCGTATGCTTCACCGCCATATTCAACGCCAACCGCCATTGTTCCAACAAAGCCTGCATCATCATCACGTGGCGGTAAGCCAAGTTTAACGCGTGCATCAATTGCTGTAACAATACGACCACGAAGGTTTAAAATACCCGCTATTTCGCGCTTTGCGCCAGGAACTGGCGTCAAATGCTGGATTGCAAAAACATCTTGGATCTCTTTGACGCCAACACCCAGTATTTGATCTGCAACATATATTGTTACAAATTCTTGTGTGCCATAATCGGCAAGTACTGAGCTTTCATTTTGGCTCAAGGATTTGGTGGCAAGTGCGCTCATGCGGCCATTCCTTTTTTGGTTGCGTATTCAATAGTTGATATTAAACCATATCTATCTGATTTTTTTACTAACGCGCTGAAACCTTCTGCATTAGCTTCTGAAGAACCTGAAAGTGCAACAATTGGCGCACCATTGGTTCTTTCATCCGTTAATAGACGTTTCGCAGATTCACCATCTTCATCAATATCGGCAAGAATGATGCTTGGTGTGCGATATTGCGCGCAAATCAAGGCTGCTGAAACTGTATCTACTGCTTCAACTTGATAGCCTGCTGATTTTAGAAGTGGGCTTAATAAATTGCGGAAGAATGGATTTTTTTCAACCAAAACAATGTGACGCGGCTCTTCTTTTTGAACTGGCTCGTCCCAATTACCAAGTGAATTAGTAAGGTGATAACCAACATCAATGATTTCGGTTGCTTTACCTTTGATAACTGCAACACCAATTGTGCCGCCGCGATCAGTTGACATTTCAATGTCCAATTCTTCCTCAACAATATCAAGGATTTCATCAACCGCCAAACCAATTGCATGTTCATTATGGGTGAACACTAATATTGGTTGTGCGCCTTCTGAACGAATTGATGCATAAGGGTCGGCAGGTACGATTGGCATTAATGCGCCGCGATATTGAACCAATGTTTTACCATCAGATTGTTCAAATGTTGAAGCATCCAATTCTTCAAGACGTGTAACCACACCAAGTGGAACCGCTTTTGGATCAGGTGAGCCAGCGCGGAAGATGATAAGTGAAGTTCTTTCATCTCTTTGTTGCGCTGCTTCAGTTTTGCTTTTCGCTTCGATTTCGTCTGAATGATCTTCGGTTTCACCGACAGCTTTGGAAATTGCCGCAGGGTCGATAATCATAATTACCGAACCATCACCCAAAATAGTTGCACCAGAGAATGATTTTGCATCCGCAACCGCAGAAGATAGTGGTTTAACCACAATTTCCTCTGTGTCGAATACTTCATCAACTACTATGCCGAATGTCATGCCTGATTGTTGCATAACAACGACGAATTGGGTTGATTTTTCATCTTTGATTTTGGCGTTTTCGACCCCTAATGCCTCTGAAAGGTTCATTAGTGGTAATAATCTGTCACGTAAGCGAAGGACACGTGCCTTGTTTAATGTTTCCACGCGATGTTCAGATGTTCCACCCGCAGATACAAGTTCAACAACGCTTAATTGTGGAATTGCAAATCTTTGATTTCCTTCACCAACCACAAGCGCAGAAACAATCGCAAGTGTTAGCGGGATTTTGATATAGAATTTAGTGCCTTTTCCTTCAGTAGAAATAAGGTCAACTTCGCCGCCGATTAATTGGATATTGGTTTTAACCACATCCATACCAACACCGCGACCAGACATAGAAGTCACCGCCGCCGCAGTTGAGAAGCCAGGGGCAAAGATAAAGCGGTGGATTTGTGCATCAGGCATAATCCATGCTTGCTCTTCTGAAACAAGGCCATTTTTAATCGCTTTATCGCGAATACGCGCAGTATTTAAACCCGCGCCATCATCGGTCAATTCAATAACAATGTGACCGCCTTCATGATAAGCATTAAGGCGAATTGTACCAGTTTCAGATTTACCAGCCGCCGCACGAACATCAGGTGTTTCAATTGCGTGGTCACATGAATTTCTTATCATGTGGGTAAGTGGATCTTTGATAAGCTCTAATACTTGTCTATCAAGTTCGGTTGCTTCACCATCAAGAACTAGATCAATTTTCTTACCTAAATCACGGGCCGCATCGCGAACAATACGTGGTAATTTCTTCCACGCAGAGCCAACAGGCTGCATACGGGTTTTCATTACACTATCTTGTAATTCAGCAGTAACCGATGAAAGGCGCTGTAATGGCGCTTTAAATTCTGTATTGGTTGAATTGCGCACCATTTGCATCAATTGATTGCGCGTCAATACAAGTTCAGAGACCATATTCATAAGGTCTTCAAGAACATCAACATTTACGCGAATTGATTGTGCTGCAACGCCTGCTGCACCTTTTGCTGCTGTGTCATCATCATCATCACGCGCACTTGCACGGCGATCAGTTGTTGCAGCCCTACGGTCAGCTTCTGGTGGTTTAACAACAATTTCTTCTTCTTCTTTTGGCGGGAAGTCTTCAACACTTGCCGCTAAGAATGCAGCTTCTAAATCTGCTAGAGAAACTTCACCTGGTTTTAAATGGCGGCCTAAATCGGCATCCCATTTGCCTTCATTGCCAGTCATTGGAATATTTGACGCCGCAGGTTCAGGCTCTTTAATTGGTTCAGGCTCTTTGACAACTTCTTTTTTTGCCGCAGGCGGTGCAGCTTCACCTTCTGCTGCGCGCTCTAAAGCGCCGATTAATTCAGAATCATCACCTTCAGGTTCAGCGCCTGTTGCCTCTAAATCTGCAAGGATTTCTTTGATGCGATCGATTGATTCCAAAACTAATTGAACACTATCAGGTGTAGCAACTAATGAACCATCACGATATTTACCAAGTAGGGTTTCACCTGCATGGGCTACGAATTGTAATCTTGGCAATCCCAAAAATCCGCATGTTCCCTTTATTGTATGCACAAGCCTGAAAATATTGTTTAAGGTTGCACTATCCGTCGGGTCAGCTTCAAACTGTACGAGTTGGGTGTCAACGGTCTCTAGAAACTCATTAGTTTCTGTTAAAAACTCCGCTAATAACTCATCCATTTTATCATTCCTACTTAAGGTTGTTTAGTGATATATGCGTTTATCAGAACCTTTTTGAACCTAGACTGTTAAGGCTTAACTAATAAGATGGTGAAAAATGGAAATTATTTTGCAATTTGCACTGTAATTTACACTAATCGACATATTATTACGCATAAAAGCCCCAAAACTATTCTTATGAAGGGCATTTATTATATAAAATACTTTAAGTTGTGTAAAAATTTATCGATTAAATTAACTATTTTGGCGCATGCGGGCCAAAAATGTAAGTGAAGCTTCATCTTCGCGGGCTGCAAGTTGAATTTTATGCTCTGTCGCAGTTAGGAAAGTCAAATAAGGGCCAATTGTGCGCGCATCATAACCTTCTTCTGGTTTTATACCTTGTAAAGCTTGGCGCATTTGCGGTTTCAACATTATACGTGTGCCAGTTGCGCGAATTGAAAATTCAATAATTTCGGCATTCTTTTGGCTTCTAACAAGAATTTCACCGCCGCGTGGTAAACTATCTGCGGCAACTAAAATAAGATTAAGCAAAACGCGTGCAATTGGTCTTGGGGCTTCTTGTTCGGTTGATTCCCAATTTAATTTTGCTTTTTGTGATGCGAAAAACTTAATTGCAACGCGCTTTAAATCTTCGATTAGAGCAATTCCAACACCTGCGGTTATTGAACCAAAGGCTGCACGCATATATTCAACTTTTGCGGTGGCATTATTTGTGCTTTCACGTAATAAAGCGATAGCAGATTCACGCATTTCAGGTGAATTATCACTTTCCAAAACGTCAAGCGCGGTGGTTAATGCCTGAATTGGTGTCGCCAAATCGTGGCAAATGCGTGAAGATATTAATGCGGTTACCGAAGAAGTGTCGTTGCTCATGAAATCTATATGATGTGAAATTGGTAATGAAACATTAATAAAAAACCACGCGAAACATTTTTCCGCGTGGTTTCAAAAATTCTAAATTTTAAATTTTATTGGCATTGAATTGTAATAACGTCGCCGGTCACATCAATTTTAGCTTTATCAGTTTTGATGCACCATTGACCATCTTGGTCTTTAAAATATTGACCATTTGGGGTTTTATCGCGAATTTGAACCAATGCAGAAGTCAAAGCATATTTATCAACGCTTATGCCACGTTCACGCGACATATTAATATAAACTTTTTTGCGTTCAGCATTAATTTCATTTACCGCACGGCTTATATCAACTTGGCTTGGGGTTGGAACTTTTACAAATTCCAAATAACCAGAAACAGATTCGCCAATGATATTTGCTTTAAGCGCGCTATCTTTGACTTTCACTGATGCTTCAAGCGATGATTGCGCACTTACTGGTGCGATGATTGCCACGCTTGCAATGGCAAAACCAATAATCGATTTAGCAAATAATTTGTTCATAACATTCTCCAAAGGTTGGGTTTGAACCTGCAACCAATAATGAAACTAAAAAATACCAGGGTTAGCTTTTGCCGCTTGCTCAAGATCCTTTTCCATTTGGACCCTAAGATTATGTTCAATCTTCATATTGATATTAAGATTGATTTCAATCGGCTTATCGGGAACAGCAACTCTAACGGTTGGTGTGCATGCACTTATTGCAAACATTGCACCAATTAAAATCGCCGCCTTCAAGACTTTACTATCCTTGCTAAGCATTTTTTGCTCCTTTGTGGGGTAAGCCACATTAATATAATAGTTATTTCATCTGAACGCTGAATGAATTTAGCGTATAGATATTTGTTATATTAGCAAATTAAAAAATCTTCGATTTCTTTTTGACCGCTTTTGCCAACACCTGATGATGCACGATAATTTTTTTCTAGGGATTGTGTGGCGAGCCTTTTAATATCTTCAGGTTTTATATTTTTAATTCCCATTGCAATGTCATCAATCGAAAGAATATTATCAAGCGCACAAATTTGATTAATCGCCGCCGATAATCTTGAAGATGAATTTTCCAATGACATCATTATGGAAGTTTCAATGGTTTTCTTCGCGCGCAAAAATTCGGCATCATTTGGGCCATTTATTGCCAAATCTTCAATATGACCTAAGGTGCGCGAAATTACTTCTTTTGCGCTTTTGGCGTGGGTTCCGGCACTTATATTAAGGCGACCAACATCAACATAACGCTCTGGATAGCAATCAATTCCATAGACAAGGCCGCGTTTTTCACGCAAATCTTGGAAAAGGCGTGATGCCATTCCGCCGCCTAAAATGGCGCTTAAAACCTGTGTGCCGAATGGGTCTTTGTCACTTGCCTTTGGGGCAAACATTGAAAGCACTAATTGTAATTGTTCAATTTTGCGGGTTTCGAAAATTGATTTATGCGAGATGGCGCAATCATCATAATTTTTTTGATTTTCAGGCTTTAAATGAGCGACCAATTCAATTGCCTTTTCAAGCATTTCATCTTCATCAATTGCACCACCAAAGCCAATAACAAGGTTTTTTGGGTTTCTATATTGATTGTGAAATTCAACTAATTGATTATGCGTGATTGCCATTAATGAGGCTTCATCACCAAGAATAGGGCGCCCCATGGCATGATTTCCAAATGTTGCAATTTGGTTCAAAACATTTGCGCGGTCTTCGGCATCGTCAAAAGCCTCGTTGATTTCATGAAGCACAACATTTTTTTCAAGCGCAAAATCATTTTCATCTAAATTCGGTTTGAATGCTAAATCTGCGCATAAATCAAAGGCAAAACCTGCTTCTTCACCAAGGCAGCGCGCATAAAACCCCGTACGCTCATAAGATGTTGAGGCATTAAGATATATTCCGCGGGCTTCGGCATCTTCGGCAAGTTTTTGGGCGTTTCGATTACCCGCACCTTTGAAAACCATATGTTCAAGCAGGTGGGCAATACCATTTTGATCATCCGCTTCGTGGCGCGTGCCAATATTAACCCAAATTCCTATGGTTGCACTTTTAATATAGGGCAGGGGGTCAAAAATTATGCGCGCACCATTTTCAAGGCGAATAATCTTAACCTTATTTGCGCCCTCAGATTTTGTTGCGGATGTAATTTTTGATGATGTTTTCATTAAGTGCAAGTTTTTCATATTTCTCTGGCCTGTCAAAAAGGTCAGAAACGAATTCAGGTAAGTCAGGATTAATACCCAATATTTCAACAATAGATTCAGGGAATTTTGCAGGATGCGCAGTCGCCAATAAGACAATTGGATTATCTTTGCGGCAATTTTTTATGGCATCCCAACCAACCGCAGTATGTGGGCAAATTACTTCATTGGTTTTTTCATGGCAATCTTTTACTGCCGCGCGTGTTGTTGCATCATCGGCATAAGAAGATTGAAATTCTTTGCCAATTTGCGCCAAAGTATCTGGCGCAATGTCAAATTCATGCTTTGCTTTTAATGATGCATAAATTTCAACAATTACCTGCGCGCGTGATTTTTCATCACCATTTGCAAGCTCATACATTACGCGCTCAAAATTTGATGGGATTTGAATATCCATCGCGGGTGATATAGTTGCAATTGAACTTTCACCAATTTGGAAATGGCCAGTTTTCATTGAAACTGCCAATGCATTATTCGCATTATTGGCAATATTAATCATACCAATATTGGCGCCAAGTTTCTTTGCAACCCAACCCGATAAAGCATCACCAAAATTGCCAGTTGGAACTACATAATCAATTTTGGAATTTTTACCCAAAACCTGCGCGCTTTTAAGGAAATAAACGCATTGGGCGATTATACGTGCAAAATTCACCGAATTAACCGGCGCAAGTTTTACTTCTTTTACAAATTCCTTATCGGCAAATAGACCTTTCAAAAGGGTTTGCGCGCCATCAAAATCGCCATCAAGAATTAAAGCATGAACATTATTGCCATTTGATGCGGTCATAAAGCGTTTTTGCACTTCTGAAACCCGCCCATCAGGCATAAGAACGAAAAGTTCGATATTTTTTTTATTCTTAAACGCCTCAACGGCAGCGCCACCTGTATCGCCAGAGGTTGCACAAATTACGGAAAGTTTTTCGCCACGTTGTTCAAGGCAATATTCAAAAAGTGCGCCAATCATTTGCATTGCCACATCTTTAAATGCCAAAGATGGGCCGTGGAATAATTCCATCAAATAAGTATTTGGCGCGATTTCGCGGCTTGGAACAATGTCTTTATGATGCCATTGTTTATCATAGGCTTGCGCACAAATTGCGCGCGCGGTTTCAAGGCTTAAGTCATCCCCCGCAAAGGTTTTAAGAACTATTGCGGCAACTTCATTATATGGCAAATCGGCAATTTTACCCAAAATTTCATCATCAAGGCGCGGCCATTCTTTTGGCACATATAGGCCGCCATCAGGTGCAAGACCTGCAAGGATTGCATCGATAAAACCAACTTCTGACGAATTGCCGCGCGTAGAAATATATTTCATTTTTTTAAACTTAATCTGCCTTGTTTAATATGCAGTGCCACATAGACCGCAATTAAAGAAATGAAAAGCCCCCACCATGTTAGCGCATAGCCTAAATGACGCCCTGGTTCGACATAAGTTGCCCCTTTTTCATCGGCATATGGATTGGCGCGTTCGGGCATACCAAAGGGTGACATCATAATCGGGGTAAAATAATATTGGCTTTCATCAACTTTACCACCAACAGTTTTGACCATCGCATTAATATCGGGCCAAAAGAATTTTTCGGGTGGGACATTGTCGGGAATGAAGGCATTTGGCTTTTTGGAAAGTCGCATCACCGCAATTGTATCAATATCGGTTTTGCGGTTTAAAAGTGTTGCGCCGCGCGCCATTTCTTTATCGGCAACAAAACCATATTCAAACATTATGTTTTTGCCCTCGCTTTGCACCACGCCAAAATAGCGTTTGCCATAATTTTCATATTCGGTTGCCGCAACGCTGGTAAGGCGTGATTGTGGTGTGCCGATTATGTGAACTTTGGTAAATTCTTTTGGGTTTTTAAGTGCCAATTCTAAACTTATTGGCGCGCTTGGTGGTTCGGCTTCTTTGGCAAGTTTGAATTGATATCTATGCCATTGCCAATTTCCCAACATGAAAAGAACAATCAAAATTGGTATTGTAAAAATAGTAAGAATGGGAAGGGGGCGAAATTTCATTTTTGCAAATGTTCGTAATCTTTGGCCTTGGCTTCTTTGAATTTTTTATGCACTTGAATGGCGTAAATACTGGCCTTGAATGGGCGCAAAAGCGCTATACAAACAATCAAAGTAAGCGGCGTCATAATTGCCATTAAAACCAATGGCGATAATTTAAACGCAAAAAGCAAAATCAATAAAACTGGCGTTAAAATAAAACCCGCAATAGTCATCACAAAAAATGCAGGGCCATCGGCGGTTTCGGCGTCTTTAAAACTTGCACCACATTTATCACAATGCGGCTTTAATTTCAAAACCCCACCAAACAAATCCCCATCATGACAATGCGGACACTTACACTTTATTCCATCAATCAACCAAGGGGGCATAGAAATTCCTATTCACATTAGATGTTTTTAATAGCATATTGAATTGTCAAATTACAATGGAGTTGCATTTTGGAAACACAATCTAAAAGTCAAAAATTATCTGGCATAATTTCAAAATGGGCACAGAAGTTAGATGAAATTGAAGGTTGGAAAGAATGGAATCACAAAAAATTTCAAGCGACAATGAGGGCGTGGGATTCTGATAGTAGTGAGTGTCCAGAAGAATTTGTTTTTCCTGAGAAAATTGACCATCAGCATTCTGTTATTATGTCTTACTTAGAGCTAAGTAAATCTCTGGAATCACTAAAAAATCTTGAATATTATTTTAGTAAATTTAACTTTAGAGGTTCATCAATTTCAAGATATCAACACTTGCGCTATGTATGCGAACTGTATTTTGGACGCTTCTATGAGTTTAGAGAGAGACTGAAAAAATTTTTCGATAACTTAAAGAAAGTTTCTAACTTAAATTCTGATGGAATAGGTAAATTTATAAAAGAATATGACAAGAGATTTGAATTAGAAATTAAAGAACGCCATTCTATCCACCATAACTCTTATTTTAGTGAAACAAAACTCAATAAACTAATGATTTTAGAGTTAACATTTGAAGAAAATAATCCAATTTACGATGAAGTTTATAAATTAAATTACAAAAGAATATCTAAAGAATGGGTAGAGAGAGTTAGGTTAAAGAGCAAAGAGTTGGATAATTATTTAAATTTTATAGCCAGTTTAATTATTTCAACTTGTGATTTCCTAAAAGAAAATAAAGTTGAATAATTTAAAAATTACTTAAAAGGCTTGAAACCAAAGTTTCAAGCCTTTTTAAAAATAAAGTCAAGAAAAAGCAAAAACCACGCTTTTTGATTTTTCTTGCCAGCTTGAACCAACCCAAAAAGGTTTCGGCAGCCTTTGGCTGCCGATATTTTTGGGTTGAGATATTTTATCCAAATGTAACATATATAAACGCGAACAAGAACAACCAAACCACGTCAACAAAGTGCCAATACCATGCAGCAGCTTCGAAGCCGAAGTGTTTTTGTGGTGTGAAATGGCCTTTTAGAAGGCGGATTAAGCAAACCAAAAGGAAGATTGTTCCAACCAAAACGTGTGCGCCGTGGAAACCAGTTGCCATGAAGAATGCCGAACCATAAAGACCGCCAGCACCACCACCAAAACCAAATAGTTTCTCAGCTAAAATATTTCCATATTCATGAACTTGGATGGCAGTAAAGCAAGCGCCCAATGCAACAGTAATTGCCAAACCAATTGCGGTTGATTTGCGATTGCCTTCTTGAAGCGCATGGTGCGCCCAAGTTACTGTTGTGCCTGAAAGCAAAAGAATAAGCGTGTTTAAAAGTGGCAATTCCCATGGATTAACCGCTTCAACACCTTCTGGTGGCCATTTTGCCCATGCTTCGGCAACTTCTGGAACGGTTGATAATAGGCGAACATCATGCCAAACCGCACCTTCAAAGAATATCCAAAACCATGCCACAAAGAACATTACTTCGGATAGAATGAATAAAATCATGCCATATCTAAGGCCAAGTTGAACCACAGGTGTATGATCGCCCGCACGGCTTTCTTTTACAACATCAGCCCACCAAGAGCCTGCAATTGTAGATACTGATAGGAAGCCCAAAAGCAATACCCAGATTTTTGATTTGCCCATCAACCAATGCCATGAAATGCCAGTTTGCAAATTAGCAATTGTTTTTGCTTGGTCTGCTGCTGCTGCCTTCAAAAAGTCAGGATTGGCTTTAAGTGCTGCAACCGCCGCCTCAGAGCCTTGCCCTAAAAGAGCTTTTGCTTTGTCTGCGCCGCCAACATAAGCCTCAATCAATGATACTGGATCTGCGACAAGGCCTTTTGACATTACAACAAAGCCAACCGCAAGTACAAATAATGAGATTGAAACCAATAATGGCCAAGGGCTTGGATTAACTAAGTGATAGTCATGCTTCACTGCTGCATGTGCCATATTTTTCCCCCGATTCCTTTCTTTTCCCTAATGGGCTTTTACGATTTAGTTTTAGTTTTCACCTCAACGCTTGCATCCTTTTTAGGTTTTACAAGCATGAAAGTATATGAAAGTGTTAAATCCTTGACGTCTTTGGTGGTTGCATCTTCTGCAATCCGCTTGTCGACAAAGAATAATACAGGCAATTCAAGGCTTTGCCCTGGTTGCAATGTTTGGTTGGTAAAGCAAAAACATTCGAGTTTTTGAAAATAAATTGCGGCCTTATGCGGCGCCACATTATATTCGGCAATTGCCGTAACAGGCTTATCAGATGTGTTCTTGATTGTATAAAAGGCAAGAACATTTTGCCCAAGTTTAACATCAAGATTATTCTGTTTTGGTTTAAATTCCCATTTAACATCGGGCATTACGTTTGAATCAAAACTTACATGAACAACTTTATCCGAATAGCCATCGGCATTTTTTTTGGCAATTGTGGTTGTTCCACCATAACCAGTTTTTTCGCAAAATAATTTATAAAGCGGAACGCCCGCAAAGGCCGCGCCAAACATTAAAATTGGGGCGCAAGCAGCAATAATCGCGATTTTTGTATTTTTTTTCATTAATGCGCGCCCCCCATTCTTATGACGGTCACTACAAAAACGATTACCACAAGGGCAATTAATGCAAACATGATTGCATTATTACGGCCTTTTTTTGCGATTAGATTTTGTTCTTGTTGCGTCATTTTAAATCCAATCAAAACCAAAGGCCAAAACCATGCTCAAGCAACAAAACAGCGAACAAGGCGGTTAAATAAATCAAAGAGAATGCGAAT